>JAISDQ010000032.1 GCA_031264605.1 Synergistaceae bacterium
TATAATCCAACATAATTTAATAATGAAAGGATGTGCCCCGCATATGAAAAGTTATATCCTTGGAATTGTGGTGGCTATGATTTTGTCGGCGACCTATGCTCTGTCCAATACGGCCGAAATAACGGTAAAAATCCTCAACTTGCAAACGACGCTTCCTCAAGGGATATGGGAAGTAATCGTTTTCGCTTTCGGCGTCCTTATAATGTGGCTCATATCGGTCTGCGCGTCGATAGAGACGTATGTCAAACACAGGAAAAAAACCAAGGAACTGACAAAACGCATCACGCAGCTCGAGGACGAGCGAAAATCGCTTCTCGACACGCTGAGGAGTTTCGGCTGGAAGGACCGTGAGGAGGCCGAGCCTCATGTTTTACCTGAACCCAGCCCGAAGCGGGAAGAAGCGCCCGAGGTCAAAACCGCTTACGATCATGATTCTCACAGAGAATCCGAGGCAACATGCGATCGAGACAAACCCGAATTATCCGCCACCGCGGAACCGCCCAAAAATGCCGAGATCAAACCGTTTCTTTTAAAAATAAAAACATCCATTTCATCCATATTCAAACGCGAAAAAAACGGCGAAACCGAGCATGACGCGACGGAGACGGTTTCGGATAAAACGGATGAGCAAACGGCCTGCCCGGAAAATGTCTGTCTTATGCCGGAATCCGCGGAAGAATATGACGCCGAATCGGCGTCGGAAACCGAAGACAAGGAGAAATTCGAAATTTGATACCTTCCTGTCTTGAAGAAAGACTGCGTGTGTGGGAACCGGACGATTCGATTCGCGGCGTAGCGCGAGAAGCCAACTGTTCCGTTTTTACGGCCTCGCTTCTATCCATGCGGGGCGTCAAACCGGGAATGCCGGCGGCGGAAGCGAGACGCTGGATTAAACCCGAACTGGAATATTGGATGGAACAAATGGATATCGGCAATGGCTCGGCCGCCGCCGCCCGAATGTGGTCGTCCGTTTCGAAGGAAAGCAGTATAGTGGTTTACGGGGATTACGACGTAGACGGCATATCGGCCACGACTTTCATGCTCGAACTCGCTCTTTTGAAAGGCGCGCGGGTCAGATATTACATACCGCACCGTTACAATTTGGGATACGGTTTTCATCAGGGCGTGGTAAAGACGATCGCCGAGTCGGGCTGCAAGTGTGACTTGCTCGTAGTGGTCGACTGCGGCACGCAAAATATCGAGGCGGTCGGCACCGCTCAAAAATACGGCATTCCCGTGCTGATATTCGACCATCACCTTGCCCGCGGAGAACTCGCCAGTGCGGACGCGCTGATAAATCCTCATGTGGACGGCAACGAACTCGCGAAAAAACTTTGCGCCGCCGGCGTAGTGTGGAGTTGGGCGTGGAAAAACGAACTCGCCCCCCGTGAATGGCTCGTTCGGAATCTCGACCTGCCGGCTTTGGCTACCATCGCCGATTGCGTTCCGATGTCGAGTCCGGTGAACAGGGCGATTGTCCGGGAAGGACTTAACGTCATGAAAAACTGTACGCGTCCCGGTTTGCGGGCTTTGATGCGCGGCGTCGAACTGGAGAGCCAGTCGCTCGACGCGGATACGCTGTCGATGAGAGTCATCCCATGCCTCAACGCTGCCGGCCGGCTCGACATAGCGGACAGGTCGATGAAAATTTTCTTTCCAAAAAAAGAGATAGAGGAAGACGTTCAATATCTGATAGACCTCAACAGACGGAGACGCGACATGTCCGCCAAAATCCTGTGCGACGTCGAAAAATGCCGTTCGGAGGCCGGAGGCGATCACGTGATGTTCGGAGAGGATTGGCCCGCCGGCGTTCTTTCGAGCGTGGCGAGCCAGGTTTGCTGTTCCAGGGATACTCCGGTGGTTTTGGCGGCGCCCGCTCATCCGAATATGATCCGCGGCACGCTTCGCGTGCCGCCGGGCGTGGACGCGGAAGCGATATTATCGTCCATATCCGGCGATCTCGCCAGTTGGGGAGGACACCGAATGGCGGCGGGTTTCAGCGTTTCGGTCGAAAAATGGCGCGGCGTGAGCGAAAAATTGGAAGATATGCTTTCAAAAGCGGAGCGTGTCACCGAAAAAGAGGATATCCTGCGATGGTCGCCCGGAAAACTCAGCCTCGACTCGTGGAGGGAAGCCGAAACACTGGGGCCTTTCGGCGTGGACAACCCTTATCCAAAGCTTTACTGTTCCCATAGCGGAGGGATTTGCGCGGAACCGCTGGGCAGAAAAGGCAACCACGTCAAGATTTTTGTCGACGGGGGAGAGCTGTTGGGTTTCTCCGCGGAACACCTTCTGAAGGAAAACCGCGCGCCTTCGGGCTGGGTATACCGCCCCAGGGTGAATTTTTGGAGGAACTGCGAGAGCCTTCAGTTAATATTGGAAAAAGTCGTCATGAATGTAGCCTGATTCTATGGAAGCCGGGAAAATAGCCGTTAAAACCGAAGTGGAATCTCCCCGCGATCCCGCGCCTTTAAAAGCTAAAGGGGTGGACCGGTCGTCAAGAGCCCTCATGGAAAGCTATATAGGCCGCATCCCGCAGGAACAGAGAGTCGCGAATGTGCGGAGGGCCTGGCAGGAGTTATGGTGGAGGGCGTCGAGATATCTCCAAAAAGAAGAACTGATGCAGGTCGGAGACGCCTTCGTGTTTGCCGCCGTGAGCCACGGCACGCAGCTTCGCTACAACGACGATCCGTATATAGTCCACTCGCTCGGGGCGGCGAGCGTACTCTCGGACATGCAGCTAGACGTACAGACGCTCGACGCGGCGCTTCTCCACGACGTTCTGGAGGACACCGCCGTGACGCCGGAGGAACTGCGGATCAAATTCGGCGGCGACGTCATGGTATTGGTGGACGGAGTCACTAAGCTGGGTAAGATTCAATTCAGGACGGTGGAGGAGTATCAGGCCGAAAACCTGCGCAAGATGTTCCTCGTTATGGCAAAGGATATCAGGGTCGTTCTGATAAAACTGGCCGACCGGCTCCACAACATGAGCACAATCACTGGGCACAAACGCGAAAAACAGATAGCCATAGCCAACGAAACTCTCGAAATTTACGCGCCGCTCGCGCATCGCCTCGGAATTTACCACATTAAACGCGAACTGGAGGACATGGCCTTCAAGGTCATAGACCCCGAAACGTATTACGACATAAGGCGGCGCGTGCGTAAAAAACTGCCCGAAAGCGAGATGGTCATAAAAAAGGGCATGGAAATATTGCGCGAGCGTCTCGCGGAAGAGAGCGTAGAGGCGGAAATTCTGGGGCGTCCGAAGCACTATTACAGCATTTACGAGAAGATGAACCGAAAAAACCTCTCGCTGGAGCAGATTTACGATTTGCTGGCCATGAGGGTAATCGTGGATACCCTCTCCGAGTGCTATCAAGTGCTCGGAATCGTGCATACGCTCTGGAAACCCATACCGGGCCAGTTCGACGACTACATCGCCAACCCCAAGGGAAATATGTATCAATCGTTACATTCGACGGTTGTAGGGCCGGGGGGAGACCCCCTCGAAGTCCAGATACGCACCCGGGAAATGCACAGGATGGCCGAATACGGGATCGCGGCGCACTGGCAATATAAAGAGAAAAAAGGGCGCGGCGGCGACATGAGCGAGATAGACAAAAAGCTCGCGTGGATACGCCAGGCGCTCGAAGGACAGGGAGAGACGTCGGCCCCGGCGGAATTTCTCGACAATCTCAAGACGGATGTCCTGACCGCGGAAGTCCTGGTTTTCACGCCCCAGGGCAAGGTAATTTCGCTTCCGGAAGGCTCGACGCCCATAGATTTCGCGTACTCCGTGCATACCGAAGTCGGCCACCAGTGTATCGGCGCGATGGTTCACGGGAAAATAGTCCCGATGGACTACACCCTCCAGAACGGAGACTATGTTCGGATTCTGACGTCGCCCCAGGGCAAACCGTCGCGCGACTGGCTAAAAATCGCGAAGGCGAACAGGACGCGCAACAAGATAAAGTCGTATTTCCGACAAATCGACAGAGCCGAACGTGAGGAAAAAATAGAGCGCGGCAGAGAGCTGCTCGATCATGAAATCCAGCGCCGGTATCCCAATGAGGGGCGCACGATCGACAGCTTTACGCACCTGCTGAGCAGAGTTGCGTCCGATTTGGGCATCAACGGAGTCGAAGACCTCGTTGTAGCGATAGGGACGGGCCATCATACCGCTCACGGCGTGATGATGCGCGCCGACACCCTCGCGTCGAAGGACTCGGAAGTGGTATCTTCGGCGCAGAAGGCCGCCAGGCCGACAAGAGAATCCGAGTCCGCGGTGGTTGTGGAGGGCGCGGACGGAGTCCTCGTATCCCTGGCGATGTGCTGCTGTCCGGTTCCCGGCGATAAGATAACGGGATGCGTCACTCATACCAGAGGAATCACCATACACAGACACGATTGCCCAAACGCCGAAAAAGTCGAGCGCGATAAAAAAGTCCCCGTAATATGGGGGATAAAAAAAGAAACGCGCTACACGGCACGGATAAAAGTGGAGGCGAACGACAGGGTAGGGGTATTCGCCGACCTGGGAACGGCGATCAGCCAGACGGACGGCTCCATCGTCAACATCAGAGGCACGGTTGTAAACGGAATAAGAACGAGGTTCGTCATAGAACTTCAGGTATGGGATCTCGAACATCTCTATCGGATAATCGCCCGAATCAATCTAATCCGGGGAATGATAGAGATAACGCGGGATTAGGTATCCGACATGAAAATAGTTGCGCAGAGAGTCTCCCGTTCGTCCGTGACGGTTGACGGCAAAATAATCGCCGAAATCGGTTCCGGCATGTGCGTACTGGTCGGAGTCGCGCCGGAGGACACGGAACGCGAGGCCGTCTGGACGGCGGACAAGATAACGGACCTGCGCGTATTCGAGGATCGGGACGGAAAAATGAACAAATCCCTTCTCGAAACCGGCGGCGCGGCGCTAATCATATCGCAGTTCACGCTATACGCCGACTGCCGCAAGGGCCGGCG
>JAISDQ010000154.1 GCA_031264605.1 Synergistaceae bacterium
AACAAAACATCCGGTGTCTTCACAAGTACTCGACACCGGATGTTTTTGAGGCTAAAAGAGGACATTTTCTCAGACGAATTAACCTCTTTTTTGCGGACATTTTCTCAGACGCTTGACAGACGACGTTTGCGACCCTCAAATCCGCAGGTTGGGCACTTGGAAACGGTGCTTAATCCGGTGATAATACTAATTAAAGCAAAATCGAACTTTCACCCAATGAGTGAAAAGGCCGAATTGCGTGAATCCAGAGATATACGCCATTCACAGAAATTTAAACTCGTCAATCTGTGGATGCGGTTGGCGGGTTTGGGCTGGCAGGTCGCGGTCACGGGGCGGAGAAAAAACCTTCTGGATGAAATAGTTGCCAGCAAACCGGACGCTATTTTCGCGTCCGCGTTCGACGCCGACGAAACCGGCGCGCTTCCAGGCCGGCTGGAGGAGACCGTCGCTCGGCTGGACGGGATGGATCTCCTGGTCATCTGCGCGGGATGCGGTTATCTGAATGCCGACCTGTCACCGGAGCCGGAATTGCAAACAGTCGCTACAAATGTCGCCGCTTTTACCGTCAGCGCCGCCTGGGCGTTCAATTATTTCAAGAAACAGGGGCATGGGCACATCACGGCTATAACCTCTGTCGGCGGAATGTTTGGAGAAGGAGCCGCGCCCGCATATTCCGCTTCCAAGGCATACCGGATCATTTATATTGATTAATGGGCGGGAACTCGCACCGCTCCCGCCCATTTTTTGGTTCCAGTCACTCCGCCGCCATATTTGCGGCGGTTTTGTAATCTACCTTTCCGACGCCTATTCTTGGGAGGGCGTCCACCACGATCACTTTTTTCGGTATCGCGATTTCCGCCATGCCATTTTTGGCCAGAGCGGCGCGCAGTTCCTCGCGGTCGGCGTTTTTGCGCTCGGTCAGGAGCACTATCGACTCTCCCTTGCTGTCGTCGCCCGATAGGCTCACCGCCGCGTGAGGCTCGTCGGGCCATACCTCCTGCACGGCTTCCTCGACGTACGCGAGAGAGACCATCTCGCCGCCTATTTTGGCGAACCGCTTTGCCCGGCCGATTATCGTTATGAAACCGTCTTCGTCGATGGTGACTATGTCTCCCGTGTCGTAGCCGGTCTCGGGGGGCGGGACGATCGAACCGTCGGCCTTGATGTAGCCCTTCATGATATTTGGGCCTTTCACGATCAGACGGCCGCCCTCCTCTATGCCCTCCACCGGGGCGAGGCTCGTTTTCGTCCTAGCCAGAGCGAGACCTATGGAACCCGGTTTGTTGCGGCCCCTCCTGTTGACTCCGACCACCGGGGTACACTCGGTGACGCCGTAACCTTCCAGCACCTGTACGCCGAATTTGTCGGACCAGAGCTTCGCGGTGGACTCCTTGAGCTTGTCGCCGCCGCATATCGCGTAACGAATCTCGAAAAAATCGAACGGGTCGGCGTTCTTCGCGTATCCGGCCAAAAACGCGTTGGTGCCCAGAAGCACGGTGCCCCTGGCCTCGTACGAGAACTGCGGGATTTTTTTGTAGTGCAGCGGCGTCGGGTAAACGGCGATCGGCATGCCGGTGGACAGCGGCATTATCGTCCCCGTGCACAGCCCGAAGCTGTGAAACATCGGCATCACGTCGATCAGCACGTCAGTCGCGTAAAAATCGAGGGTCGTGCGCACCTGCGCCGTGTTCGCCTGCACGTTCAAAAACGACAGCGCCACCGGCTTCGGCGTTCCTTCAGAACCCGAAGTGAAAAGCACTATGGCCGTGCGTTCCGCGTATTTTTCGGGATCCGGCGTGGGGCGGGCGAAACGGGCGGAGACCGCGCAGGATAGTTTTTGGAGGGCGGACATAGCCGAGACCAGGTCCTCGATGTATTTTACCACTATGCCTTCTCCGGACAGAGAGTCGACTAGCGGCTGAAACTTGCCTTCCTCCACGAAACGCCTGCTCGTGACCATCACGCCTACCTTCGCTATGCGGCACGCGTCCTTCAGCGAACGCGCGCCCATCGAGTAGTTTATCATCGCGGGTTCCCTGTCGGCGCGCTGTGTTCCTATCATCATCGCCAGGGTTGCGACCGCGTTCGGCATCATTATGCCTATCCGTTCGTCGCGCGCGGCAAGCGATTCGGTTATTTTGCGCATGACCAGCACCAGCGTTATGAATCTGTTCCAGTCGGTCTTTGTGCCGTCGGGCTCTATAGCGACGACGTGTCCGCCGCCCCACAGGCGGCGCTGTTCGAGTAGCGTGTCGAAAAGAGGCTTTTTGTCCCACAGGCCGAGCATCATGGTATCGGTTATCATGCGCTCCACACGCTGGCGGGCGTAATTCCTGACGGAACCGTCGTTGTCCAGCTTTTCGGCTTCCCCCGAGAGCAGCGTGACGCGCGGGGCTGTCTTTCGCGCGAGTCTCCCATTCATGCGGGAAAACGGCGTGAACTGCATATTGCACGCCCGCGCGGGCACGATCCACGCGCCGCTCGATTCCATGGCGGCGACGGCAGAGTCGGACAGCTTCATCAGAAGGCCGCTCGTCGTCGGTTCCGGTTCGGGGCAGAGCGCCAAAAAATTGCCCTTCTTCCACAGCGCGTCGATATGTTTCAGCGCGAAGGGATCGTTTTGGTCGACCACCGCGTAATTGAACGCCGATTTCAAATACCGGAACCACTTCTGACGCGCGGTCGAAGGCGATATCACGGCGATCGGTTCTCGCCTCGAAAAGAGGGAGAACAGCAGCAGGTCGAGGTATGACGCGTGGTGCGGCGCCAGTATCACCCTTTCGCCCGTCCTCAATGCCGCGTCGAGCGTTTCCAGCCTGATCACCGGCCTGAACAGTATTTTGAAGAACAGCTTCACCAGAAATTTAAACATGTACGCCACCTCACGGAACTATTTTACCTGATTGAACGTGATCATTCCTGCGATTTTAATTTTTCCTGTTACGGTTGAGAATGTGGTGTTATTTTAGCAGAAAAAACATGCCGGCCATCGAACAAAATACATAAAAACGCGTTTTTTCGGCCGTTTTTTCGGCAGGGGGCTTTTTCAGGCTCGCGCGTATTTTCACGCCGCCCTGCGCGGGCGGTGGTGATATAATGCGCGGAACGCACTATAAAAAGGATGTGGTTCCATGTACGCCGAGCCTATAGTAAAAAGCCTGCTCGAAAACGATCTGTACAAGTTCAGCATGTGGCAGGCGCTCATGCATAGCCATCCCGGAGCCCGCGCGGTATACTCCTTCATCTGCCGCAACGCTCCCGAATACCCTCTTGCTCTCCTGCTCGACGACGTAAACCGCGAACTCGACCATCTGTGCGAGCTTCACTTCACGCAGGAAGATCTGGACTACCTCAATTCCCTGAGCTACATCAAAGAGGACTTCGTCGATTACCTGACGGTCTTCCGTTTTCAGAGGCGGTTCATAAAATTGAGCGCCGACGGCGGCAATCTGATGATCGAGGCTTCCGGGCCGCTCGTCCACGTCATGGGATTCGAGATTTTCGTGCTCTATATAGTGAGCGAGCTGTATTACAGAAGGCTCAGGACCGAGGGAATCATCGAGGACGCGAGAGAACGCCTGCGTGAAAAAATTGCCCTTCTGAAGCGCGAACCCGGCATCTCCGACCCCGACAGCCCGTTCATAATGTTCGATTTCGGGCTTCGGCGCAGATACTCGGCCCAATGGCAGAAAGAAGTAGTGGCAACGCTCGCCGCTGAGCTGCCCGGTCAGTTCAAGGGGACGTCAAACGTCCTGTTGGCCAGGGAACTGGGAATAGCGCCGGTCGGTACCATGGCGCACGAATACATGCAGGCTTTTCAGGGGTTCGGCATCAGGCTGCGCGATTTTCAGAAAGCGTCGCTCGAGGCGTGGGTGCAGGAGTTCCGCGGCGATCTGGGCACGGCGCTCACTGACGTGATCGGCATAGACGCTTTCCTGGCCGACTTCGATCTCTACTTCGCCAAATTGTTCGACGGCCTGCGCCACGACTCGGGCGACCCGTTCGAGTGGGGCGAAAAGGTGATCGCGCACTACAGGAAACTTCGAATCGACCCGCGCGTCAAGCGGCTCGTCTTTTCCGACGGGCTCGACCTGCCGAGCGCGCTCGCCATATACCGGCATTTCAAGGGCCGTATTCAGGTCTCGTTCGGGATAGGGACGAACCTCACCAACGATACTCCCATAGAGGCGCTCAACATCGTGATGAAGATGACGGGATGCAACGGCCAGCCCGTCGCCAAGATATCGGACTCGCCGGGCAAGACGACGGGCGTCGACGAGACTTTCATGGCGTATCTCAGGCAGGTATTCAACAAGCCGTTAATCGGGGAGGCATAATACTGGGCGCGTCGGTCGGCATTGCGCATTCGGAGGTCATGCCGGTGCACGGCGCGGATTTCGCGTTGGTCGGCCTCGCTATGCTTGAAAATTACATGCGCGATATCTTGCGAGGCCCGCAGGTTCCCCAAAACCGCGAAGCGAGGAGACGTTTTCAACGCGTAAAACAAAATATGGGAGCAAGTATCGCAACCATATCACTGAGACAGACTCCCGGTGTGCGTTGAACGCCACGCCGGGAGTTGTTTGACAATTTAAACGGACATTTTCCCTGACGCTTGACACGATTTCAGAAATATAAAAGAAATATTGTCCCGGCACCTCAGAGACAGCAATTTTTCCCTCAGATAATCCGCGCACTCGGGGAAATCGCGGCAGAGGCCGCGCCCGATGTCGTTCGCCGGCATGGCTTCCCACACGCCGTCGGAACAGATGAAGTAGTCGTCGTACTCGACCCTCGAAAGGCCCCTGACGTACAGCTCCGGCGTCTCGGGCGAGTCCGCGGCTACGGCGCTCGTCACTATGTTTTTTCGGGGGTGCGTCCTCATCGCGTCCTCATCTATATCGCCGTTTTCGAACAGCGCCTGAACCACCGAATGGTCTTTCGTCAGGCGTTCCATTTCCCCTCCGTTCACCCTGTACGCCCTGCAATCGCCGCAATTGAACGCCGTGGCCCCGCGCTCGCGCAATATCAGCCCGGCGAAGGCCGCGCCCATTTGCGACAGGTTAGGATTTTGACGGGCTTGGGACGCCATTTGCCCGGCGGCGCGCTCAACCGCGCCTTGAATAGCCTCCCTGTCGCGCTCCGGGTCGAAAGTATCGCCGACGCTCACGCGGACGAGTTCGTCCGCGAGTATGCGGGCCGCAACAGCCCCGCCCTCGTATCCACCCATGCCGTCGATCACGGCGAACAGAGCGGGATATTCAGCGGCCTCGGCGACCTCGCGCGCGTCCATGTCACGGCTGTGAACGAGTCCGTTCACGCACAGGGCGTCCTGATTTTCGCGTCTCACCGCGCCTCTGTGCGTCACGAAAGCCGCGTTCACCGCGGTACCTTCATTTCACACGCGAGCGACAGCGCCACAGTGTCGCCTCCGCTCAGCGGGCACCGCTCTTTGGGTTCGAGCCGGCGTCCGTTCACCCAGGTTCCGTTGGTCGACTCCAGGTCCTCTATATTCCACACGCCGTTCACGAACGTCACGCGCGCGTGGCGTCTCGATACGGTGCGGAATTTTCCGAAAACATCCCCCGAGTCACCGTGACGGCCCAGCACGTGCCCGCTCTGGACGGAAACGGCGCCGCCTTCGGCAGGAAGCGAGAGCGTCAGGACTTCGGGGCGCGATATCATCGTCCCGTCAGAGCACGTTTCGGCGTCGGCCGGTTCCGGCGCGGGTGCGGCGGCATTCTCGGCGGCGGGCGCGACCGACGAGAGGTTGGTCATGCATACGCGGCATATCACCTCTGTCGCGGGGTTTCTCTCGCCGCACGCGGGGCACAGCTTCACCAGCTTCACGGCCGGCGTCTCCCCTGGCGGCTGTTCATATCTCGATCTCCCAGCCAGGGCCGCTCTCGGCAATGCCCTTTATCATCAAATCTCCCCTGAAACCGGCGGGCAGTTCGCACAGACGCCTGGACAGCGGATTCATCAGCACGCTCTCCATATTGCTTCCTATGCCGCGCCCGCCCATCGAGAGGTCGGCGCACACCAGGTCGCGTATACCGGAGAGGGCTTCCTTGGTGAACGATATTTTTATGCCGTAGCTGTCTTCCAGGCGGAACATCACGTTGTCGAGCATACGGACGAAGATTTTGGTCGCGGTGTCCTCGCGTATGAAGTCGAACACTACGACGTTCTTGCCGATGCGGTTCAGAATTTCGGGGCGGTTGATGCCGTATTTGAAAAAATCGTCTATCGCGCCGCCTATGACGCGGGATATCTCGGCGTACGCCATGTCGGGCGTCACTCTCTGACGCCTGGTTCCGTCGGGCAGTTGTTCGAACATGCCGAGATTGCTCGTGAACACTATTACGCTCTCCGAGAAATAGACCGTTTCCCCGCGTCCCGACGTCAAACGCCCGTCGTCGAGAATCTGGAGGAAAATATCGAGAATGCGCGGGTGCGCTTTTTCGATCTCGTCGAACAGCACCACCGAGAAAGGGTTTTGTTTTATGGCGTTCGTCAGCTCCCCGCCCACGTCGTAACCGACGTAGCCCGGAGGCGCTCCGACAAGGCGCTGGTTTGCGTGATCCTGCCCGAATTCGCTCATGTCGAACCTTATGCAGTGGGTCGGCGACCCGAATATGAGTTCCGTGATCGCGCGCGCCATCTCGGTCTTGCCGGTTCCGGTCGGCCCGGCGAGAAAGAGGACTCCCTTCGGGCGCTGCGAGAACCTCGAGAACTGCGAGCCCGACAGGTTAAAGCGCGAGCGTTTCAATATGTCGGCGGCGTGGCGCACGGAAGCCGGCTGTCCCATCACGCGGGAGGACAAGAATTCCTCCGCGCCGGTTATCTTTCCGGGCTCCAGTTTCTCCCACATGTTATCCTGAATCCCCAGCTTGTATCTCGTGATGGCGTCCCCGATGCGCGAGAAGCCTATCGATTCGTGACGGGCCATCTGCGCTATGGCCGTTATTTCACCCGCCAAGAGACCGGTGGTCTGGTCGCGGAAAATCGAGAGGTTCGTCCGTCTCGTCTCAGGCGGCGCTTCGTCGAATCCGTCGATTTTGGGCGACACCGCATCCACTATGCGGTTTCTCGTCTCGTTGTCCGGGCGGGGGACGGGAAGCACCCTGACGCGGGGGTTGTCGAGGGTGAACCAGGGCGGCATGTCGTTCTCCTTGTCCATTATCCACAGCACGGGATTGTAGAGCGGCCTTTTGCCGCCGCCGTTTTCCCCCGGAACGATGCGCGGCGTCGCGTCCACCGACAGGCGGAACATCCTGTAAAAAAATTTGAGCGAGTCGTCCTCGTTGTTTACGTCCTCGAGGCGCGAGGCGAACCTGAACACGAGCGCCGTCCTGAACGACGCGCAGCTCACCATACGGGCGGCGGCGTCCGCCGCTTTTTCCAGCGTGCTGTTTTTGCCGGCGCTCTCGCCCGACGCCTCGCGGAACATCTCGATATCGCCCGACAGAACGGAGAAGCCGTACATCGGCTCGAACATCGCCACAAGAGAGTATCCGAGCTTGACCAGCAGTTCCTTGAGGTAATCGGCCATGCCCAGCGTCACCACGCTGCCGTCCATTTCGGCCGGATAGATGTCGTTTACGTTGCCGTACAGCAAAAACTGCGGTTTTATCGGTATGAACCTCTCTATCTCCCTGGCCCATTTCGGCGCGCTCAAAGTGGTCGCGTTCACTTGGATTCGCCGCCGGCTTTGAGTTCGCCGGCTCCGGACTCGCCCTTCCTGCCCGCGGAACGGCGGCGTTTTTTGCGCGTTCCGCCGGCGGCGGATTCGGCCGTGTCGGCTATGGTCATTATCTCGGCTTCCTCAGGCTCCTTGCGAAGCGTCACGTCCATCGGGAGCCCCGCCTGCCTCATCTTTTCGAGGAAACGGTCGAAATCGGCGCACCATTTCGTCCCCGCGTCGCTGGCGCCCGCGCCTCGTTCGCGCGCATGCTCGCCGCTTTCCGCGACGCGGACGAGACGCGCGGTGAGCGCGCCGCCTTCGTCGATTTTGGTCATCACCCTGTATCCGTCGTACGGGGATTCGAGATAGCGCACTTCGCCGGGAACTAGCGCTTCCGCGCCGTCTCCGCCCAGTATCTCGTATCCCAGTTCCTCCAGAGCTTCCTTGACCTTGCCGGCGAACAGGGCGTCCGATATTTCGTTCCCGCGGGCGGCCGCGTATTTCGCCAGTTCCTCGTACAGGCTCATGAATTCCGTCCGCCCGATATATTTCGCGCCGCGCATCGCGTCGCATCTTTGCAGGAGTTTCTGGCCCTCCGGCGACGCGAAAGATTTGCCCGCGTTCGACAAATCCTCTTTCAGTTCGCTCAGCGTGTCGCGGAAGAACGACGTCGACGCCTCGCGCTCGCGAACCGTCCCCCACAGGGTTTTGAGCTGTCCGCGCAAGTCCTCGAGTTTGTCGGGGAATTTCGTCTCCGCGTCCGCGTGCCGCGCCATCGCCTCCGCGCGTCTTCCTTCCGTCTCGTCGAGCGCGGATATGCGGGAAGCGAAGTCGCGTATATCGCGCCTTATCTCGTCGTGTTCGGCTGGGCCCGGCAGATTTTCGGCGAGCGCGTCCGCGCCCGGCGCGCTCTTGTCCTTTTTAAGCGCCGCCAGTTTTTCCGAGACGCGCGAAAGCGCCGACAGGCGCTCCCCGGCTTCCGCGCGCGACGCGCCGGCCATTTCACGCTCAATCCCGGCACGTTCCTCCGGCGTCAGTTCGCCCGCCGTTACGTAACGCTCCAGCGATAAAAATATCGCCTGTTCGCGGGCGCGGCACAGTTTGATATCCGTCTCGGCGCGTCGGATATCGACGGAAATTTCGTTCAGCTCCGCGAAAAAATTTTTGGCGGTCTCTTCCGACATCGCAGCGCTTTCGGCGGACCGTCTGATTTTGGCGAGACGCGTCTTTATTTTCAGCGTGGTGGGCGCGTCATCCGCGCGGGCGACGCGCCCTTCGAGCGCGGCCGCTTCTTTGAGGACGCCGTGTCTCAAATTTTCACGGGTTTCGCGATTTTCGCCGATTTTATTCAGCGCGGCGCCCCCCGCCGCGGAAGCGCCCAGCACTCCGAGCCCCACCAGGAGTTTGAAGATGCTTATCGTGGATACGACAGCGACTGTGACAACGCTCATCCGCACCGCCTCCTCACGTCAAATGTGTTCCTCGTCATTTCCCTTCATCACGGCGCATAACAGAGCGCACGCGCGTTCAATCTCCCTGAGCGAACGCCTCATTCTGAAATTATACAACGAATACGATATTCCGGCCCCGAAGAGAGCGCCGAAGACCGGAAACACGAGGCCAAGCGTCCTCAAAATAACGGGCAAGGCGGGCAACAGGGGCCGGAGAAGGCTGAACATACCATAGAAATAAGCGACCGCTAACATACCAACTATTCGATAAAAATGGTAGCCACGCCTCGGCCATCTCGTTTCGGCCCACGTTTCAATCTCGGAATCCATCCGGCCTCGCCGGAACGGGTTCTGGTTGTACGGATCTTTTTCCACGAGCAAGCGCCGACGCTCGAAATCGCGTCTCTCGGAATCGAAGGCTTCAAGCGCGCTGACCAGCAGCATCGATGCCAGGAACAGTACTAAGATACCGAACCCCGCCCACTGTCCGTCGCTGAGATAACCGGTTATGCCCAGAGCCGCCCTTGCCACGGCGCACACGATAAACGCGGCCGCGCCCCAAATGACGATATTCTCCCGCTTTTGTTCTTTCACCCCGCGCCTTCGCGCGAACAGCTCCGACAATTGTTCGATATAACCGCGGTCGGCGTCGGTAATTTTTCTGGTTCTCATTTCCTCCAGCGCCGACGTAGCGTTCGCGGCTCTGGGAAGTTCACGGCTGATTTCGCCGAGTTCTCCGATCAGTTCGTCTATCGTCTCCAGCGTCTTGGGCGAATGTCCGAGGCAGTGGACGAGGGCGGCTTTCTCGTAGTCGGTCAGGCTCACGTCCCCGCCTATTGTCCCGCTGAGGGAGATTGGCATCAGAAGTCCGCGCCCGAGGAGATATTCAAGGCAGCGCGCGCCTTCCGCGTAAGTGGACGCGTCGTCGAAAAGTTCCGTCAGGCTTCTGGGGATCAAAAAACGCCTCGCCAGATCGTCGATATGCGAACGAGCGAGCGGCGGCGTTTCCATGCGCCGCATAATTTCAACGAGTTCAGCGCGGCTTTTTGCCTGAGCGCGCGGCAGGACGCAGAGTCCGGGACGGAGGAACGCCCCGGTGTAAGCTAGCTGTTCGCGCGGCGTTCTGTCCCTCAGGAATTCCACGAGTTCGGAAAAGCCCTCTTCGTGTTTCTTGTGCCGCGCGTATTCCTCGCAATACGGCGATATGCGCGCGTTGTTTATCATGGACAGTATTTTACGTTCCGTTTCGTCGGCCTCGCCGTCGCTCTCTCTCCCGATGAAATCGTAAATCGCGGCCGCGTCGATTTTTCTGCCGAAAAGGGCGAAGGGG
>JAISDQ010000158.1 GCA_031264605.1 Synergistaceae bacterium
TGCTTGGCCTCGCCGAATCGCGTGACCAGCGCTATTTCGTGCGGATACAGCACGTACAGCGACGAGTAAAGTATAACCAAAACGATCAAAACCGCCGGAATGATGAGAGTTTTTTTCAACGCCGCCGCCTCCCGCTATCTCTCGATTATCGGAACGTTGCCCAGGAAGATGTTGCTCCTGCTGGAGCCGTCCACAAAGACGATATTGAGCTGTTTCATTATGTCGCCCACGTTTTCGTACCACAGATTGGTGCGCACGAGGCCCGGATTGGCGACGTACATTTCGTTCAGGGACATGAGGCGGGTCGAGACGGCCGTCGCGTCGGCTATTTTGTTTATCTTGTAAGCCTCGGCGTTGTTCAGGGCGACCTGGGCTTTGCCCTTGGCTTCCTCCACCGTCTTGTTGGCGTAGGCCTCAGCCTCGTTTATCGCGCTCGCCTTGGCCTGCTTCGCGGTCTCGACGTCGTTGTACGACTGCTGAACCGTGGGCGGCACCTTGACGTCGCTTATCAGCACGTCGACTATCGAGATTCCGACTCCGAGCGATTTGAAAGTGTTCGTGATGCGCGCCTTCGCGTTGGCCGAGAGCGTGACCTTGCCCGTGGTCAGTATGTCCTCGTATCTCATGCTCGCGACCTCCTTGCGGAAGTCGGCCTCGGCGAGCCCCGATATGAGGCGGTAGTTGCTCTCCGCGCCGACGTTGTTCGTGATGAAATACTGGTAGGGATCGGAAATTTTCCACTGCGCCACCCAACTGATGAGAAGTATCTTGCTGTCGGCGGTGACCATCTTCTGTTCGCTCTCGTCCTGGACGTACGCGCGCCCGGGAACGTCGGTCTTCTCGCCGAACTCGAACCGCCGCACCTCCTGAACGTCGAACCTGACCACCTCTGTCCACGGCGCCTTGAAGTGGAGCCCCTGTTCCTCCGATCCTATATAGCGCCCGAAGCGGAAAAGTATCGCCCGCGAGCCCAGCGGCACGGTGTAAAACGAGCGCGTCCCGCAGAAGGCGGCGATAAATATTATTACCGCCGCGGCGATCATTTTGAAGCTGAAATTGACGTTGAAGTTCTTCGGCTTCGGCGGCGTGACATCGAATATGTCCCCGTTAAAGCCGAATTTGCCCGCGTTGAAAAAATCAGAGAGTTTCATCGCCCGTCCTCCGTATCGTATCTCGAATCAATACATTAAGACTAACACAAACATCGCGTTTGGCATAGCATCGCCGGCAAAACGCGATGAACGCGCGAAACGCGCGATAAATACCGCGGGGGCGCGGGGCGCGTATGGAGCCGGGCGGCGATTAGTGTATAATCTGGGGTAACGCTAAAATTTTTTGTTGCGGGGGATGGAAATGTTCAGGATTTTATCGAAGGAGCGAATCGCTCCCAAGGAATATGATTTTTGGGTGGACGCTCCAAGGATAGCGAGCCACACGCGCCCGGGGCAGTTCGTGGTGCTGCGGCCCAATGAAATGGGCGAGCGCGTTCCGCTCACCGTCGCCGATTTCGACGCGGGCAGGGGAGCGATCCGCCTCGTCTTTCAGGCGGTGGGCAAGACAACCGCGCTGCTCGCGTCGCTGGAAGAGGGCGGCTCGATACTCGACATATCTGGGCCTCTTGGCAACCCCAGCGAGATAGAGAACTACGGAACCGTGATGATGGTAGGCGGCGGAGTAGGAATCGCGGCGCTGTATCCGATAATACGCGGCCTGAAACAGGCGGGCAGCCGCGTCATAACCATCCTCGGGGGCAGGACGTCGGAACTCGTGATAATGAAGCGCGAGTGCGCCGAATGTTCCGACGAGCTGATCGTCACCACCGACGACGGCTCGGAGGGCATTAAGGGCCTCGTCACCGACGCGATGAAGACCGTGGCGCGCCGCGGCGAAAAGATCGACAGAGTATGGGCGATCGGGCCCAGCATAATGATGAAGTTCTGCGCGTCGGCCGCGCGCGAGCTGGAACTGCCGATATGGGTCTCGATGAACCCGATAATGGTCGACGGAACCGGGATGTGCGGATGCTGCCGCCTCAGCGTCGACGGGCAGGTCAAATTCGGCTGCGTAGACGGCCCCGAGTTTGACGGGCACAAAGTCGACTGGGACGATTTCATGAACCGGATGAGACAATATAAAGAGGAAGAAAAAATTTCCATGGACAAGTACGAGGCGGAAGTCGGTGATCTCTCATGGCTGTAAGCAAAACCAAGACTCCGATATCCGAACAGCCGCCGGCCGAGCGCGTTCGCAATTTCAGGGAAGTCTGCCTGGGCTACACGGTCGCCGAGGGCCGCGCGGAGGCCGCGCGCTGCCTGCAATGCAAGGACGCTCCCTGCGTCGCCGGATGTCCGGTCGAGGTGAACATACCGGCGTTCATCAAAGCGGTTCGCGACGGCGACATGGCGAAGTCGGCCGAGATAATGGCGGCCTACACAAACCTTCCCGCCGTGTGCGGCAGGGTGTGCCCGCAGGAGACGCAGTGCGAGGGCCTCTGCCGCCTGGGCAGGGCCAGGGACT
>JAISDQ010000243.1 GCA_031264605.1 Synergistaceae bacterium
TCGGCTATGCCGAGGGCGCATTTCGCGACCGTGTTGGCGGTGGCGGGCGCTATGACAAGCGCGTCGTAACGCCCGCCCGCGAAATATATCGCGCTGCCGGAGCTGAAATCGTTCTCTCGGTATGTGTTTTCGACGCATGCCTCCAGTTTTTTTAAAAAGCCGTATTTTGCGGCGACCTCCGCGCCGGCGCGCGTGAAATACAAGTCGATCCGCGCGCCCCGCAAAGACGCGAGCATGTCCGCGGTTTCGCTCAGAAAATGCCCCGCGCCGGTTACTACCCAGCAGATTTTTTCAAACATGCCCGTCAACGGTCACTGAAGCAGGCCGTCGAGCCAGGATTCGAGCGACGAGACGCGCGCGCGGCCTGCGGGAACGCGCGTCGCCGTTCCTTCCAGTTCATCTCTCATGTCGCCCAGCAAACCGCAGCGTTCCGCGTACGCGTTGTGCGCGTGGATGCTCTCGAAATTCTCCTGACGCGCCAGCACGAAGGTGTCGCCCGCGAGTTGCGCGAAATTGGCGGCGACGCCCTTTATCATCTCCCTTACGACATCTTCGGCAAATCTCGGCCTCGAATGGGCGCGGCGCACGACGTGGAGTTCGTCGGGGCGCTTCAGAAGTTCATAAATCTCGGAACTCATCGACTCCTCGGCTATCTCCGCCAGTTCTTCCGCGCGTATCGGGGTCTGCGTTCCGACGAGAAGCGTGGCTTTTCCCCTCTGGTTATGCGACGCGAAAGTGACCAGGGACGATATCTCGTCAGTCTGTTCGCGAGTGTAGCCGGCGGCGGCAAGGGCCGCTCGGTTTTGTTCGGTCACCATCTCCATAGCGCAGGGACATACGGTGAGACCCGTCACCTCGACCCCGACGGCCCTTCTGGCGAGCTGTCCGTCGCTGACGGCGATCCCGACGAACGTGTAAAGGTCCTCAACCTCTCCTCCCGAGACCGGCGCGCGGCGCGTCCGCGGGAACTGGGCCCGAATTCGTATTTCAGCCCGCTCGGTTCCCTGCGTGCGCGCTATCGCGAACGCCATGCGTTCCCCCAGCGTCTCCATATCCGGCGCGCTTTCGGACGCCATGGAGGACGCCACGTCCTCTATGTTCTCGATGAAACGCGACATGTGCACGCCCGAGCGGTCGGACGAAAGACGGGCGAACATGTCCATCTCGGCAAAGAAGAGCGCGTTGTCGCGTCCCGGGCCGCGCTCCAGCCGCAGCACCCTTTTCAGGCCCGTGACCCCAACGCGCGTCAGTTCCACGCGCGTGTCCGGCACGCTGTTCTGTATGTCGTTTCCCAAATCATTTCTTTCCGCCGGGACGGCCAATTTGCGCACTCCCTCTCTCCGTTTTTCAGCACGCTTATGTTATCATGTCGAAATGTACTTTTGGAGGGTATTTACGATATGAAGGGATTTTATATTATACTGCCGCTGGCGATGGTCATTCTGCTGGGCATGGCGCTCAGGGCGAAGGGTTTTTTCTCCGCGGACGACAAAGACCGGTTCGCCCGCCTGCTTTACTGGGTAGTGCTGCCCGCGATGTTTTTCAGGAACACGTATATGGCCGGCGACTCCCTGGTCTCGCATTCCAATCTCGTCCTGGCCGCGTATGCCGCCATAATCTTCACTCCGGTCGCCGCGTTCGTCATGGCGGCCGCCGTCACGCACAGGGGGGACAGGATGCGCCAGGCCATATCGGCAATGGCCGCGGGCAGGTCGAACAACGTGTATCTGGGCCTTCCGGCCTGTATGCTGGCGCTGGGCCCCGAGGGTATGGAAGCGGCGTCTCTGTATGTGGCGCTCACGATGCCGGGGTATCAAATCGCCTCGATATTGTGCGGGGAAGCCGTGATGTCGGGCAGGATAACGCGCGAATCGCTCGCGAGGTGCGCGGCGCGCGTGACGCGAAATCCTCTCGTGCTCTCGTGCGTGCTCGGTTTCTTCGTGGCGCTGCTCGGGATACCGGTTCCGCAATTCATCCTGACGTCCATGAAGCTCGTCTCGGACATGGCAACCGGACTCGCCTTGATAGCCCTCGGGCTGAGCCTGGAAGTGAGCGGGCTTCTGCCCGCCCTGCGCCGGACCTGGCACGACGCTTTGATAAAGCTCTTTCTCCATCCCGCCCTGACCTGGGCATTCCTTCTGATCTGGCCGGCTCCGGATATATTCTTCAAGGTCGCGGTCATACTGGCCGCGATGCCCACCGCGATCAACACGTTCATAATCGCCGGGGGAATGGGGCTCGACGAAAAATACGCCTGCGAGGTCGTGGCCCTGTCGACGGTGCTATCCGCGCTGTCGATACCGGCGTGGATCGCCATTCTGGGAATCGGCTGACGCCTATCCCCAAACGCGCATCAATACCCACATCACGAAGAGAAAAACCGCCATTCCCGAAACGGCCAGCAACACCTCGGTCCGCAGATGGAATTTCGTCCGGGCCGCTTCGGACTGTTCTTTTCGCGGCAGGGCCTTTACTCGCACGGTTCCCGCGAGTTTGAGGACGCCGGAGACTCCGTCGGACAATTTCAGCGAGACAATGGCGGAACCGATCTCGTTTACGTGAATCGCGGTTATGTCGCCCGACACTATCCCGTTGAAATCAGGCAGCACTTTGGCCATGAAGCCGAAAAACACCGAATCCTCCCTGAGTTTGCAACAGATAGTGTCTCCGACCGACAGTCCGCTCACGGGCACGCCGGCGACCCCGGATCCAATACCGGATCGCAGGGGATCGTCACATCGGACGGAGGGAGGTCTGTAGCCTCGATATTTGCGGCCTGTTCCTCCTGTTCGTTTTGAACCTCGCCGCTTTCGGGCTCGTCCCCACGCTCCAGCGACGGTATCGCGGCATAGAGTTCGTTTCGGCTCATCGCGGTCAGTTCGAGAAACGAAATCACGTTGAGCGACATGGCCGACGCGCAGAAGAAAGTTATCTTGTGCTCCAGGGCTTTGGTATCGCCCAGGCTTTTCTCGCTTTGAAACAGCCTCGACGTCCTTACGTAATCCTTCAGGCCGTTCTCGTACTTCCTCATCTCCCCTTGAGGTTCGTCCGGCGCCGGAGCTTCGAGCGTCGCGTAAAGCTCGGAGAGGGGAATTTCCGCGTCTATCGGGTCTCGCGAGAATAACGCGCCGTCGTATTCGATATCGCGCGCGTCGGCCACGCACATATAAAACCCGTGAATCTTCTCCCCCGACGCTTCCTTCGCCTCTATCCGGCACTTGACCACCACACAGCTTGTATTTTTGTCCCTGTACTCCATTTTTATTCCCTGTCATTTCAAAATATAGTAAACCGCGAATAGCGCGAATACGAATATTATCACGCCCGCCATCCCGAACGCGAAACCGGCTGGCAGTTCAAACGGCGTACCCGACTTATTTTTCTTCGATTCGTCCTTTCTCGGGGCGATTTTAATCCTTACCTTGCCTGACATCTTCATCAGACCCGTCACGCCGTCCGAGAGGGCGAGGCTTATGTTCGACGTTCCCAGTTCGTTCATGAGTATGCCTGTCACCGTGGCCGTGATTATCCCGTCGAAATTCGCGATGTTGTTCGACAGCAGTTTGAAGAAGACCGAGTCCTGCGGCAATTTGGCCTGCACTGACTCGCCCGTGTTGAGTTCGTTCGCCGCGATTCCGTTCACCGGGTCCAAAACCGGTTCGCACCTTATCACTATCTCTTCCCGGCTGTGCGTTTCTTCGCTCTGTTCGGCGGCTTGCGCGCTTTCGGCGATCTCTTCCCTGGGTTCGGGTTCCTCGTTCCCGCTTCCTCCGGTGGATGACGAACCGGCCGGGCCGCCTTCCTTTTCGAAAAACGCGAGATCTTCCTTCATCGCGTCGAAACACTCCATCAGCGACACGGCCTTGAGATGAAGATTATCCAGGCAGTATCTGCTTATGGCCTGTTCGGCCTGCTTGGTGTTGTGGTTTTTGGCGACGGCGGTCAGCACGGAGCCTTGCCGGAGATACTTGAAAACCGCCTCTTCGTGATGGAATATCCCGGGGTCGCGGTCCGTTTCCTGGTATTTGCCGCTGAGCGCGGGCAGGAGGTCCCCCCATTTGACGGTTTTCATGGATTCGCTGCGGGAAAACATCACGTTCAGGTATTTTACCTCCCTGCGCGAGACCACTCCCAAAATGGAGCCGTAAAGCGCCCTGCCGTGATCGTCCTTCGCGTCTATGTATCCCTTCACTATCACGAAAGCTCCCGTTCCGAGATCCATATCCATTGGCGTCCCTCCAATTTCTTTGCCGCTTCAATATACTATATTATAGATGATAGAATAGTTTGTTCCATGAGTAGAGTTGACGGCAATTCGGGAGAAGGCGGATTACGCCGCGGCGGGAAAACTATACCGGTCTCTCCGTCGGGCGCGCGGGGGTAGCATGGGGAAATTCGACGCACTGTTTCAAAACGATCCCGCTATGGCGGGCGTGAAAACCGGACGGGCCGCGCCGGAACACGGCAGGGTCATATCGGGCTTGCCCGGGGGAACTTGGATATCGGGCGGGGTTTACCGTGTCGAGACGCTGCATGAAATCGGCGGCGCGCCCGAGAGCGGGGGACTCGAGAACCCCGAGGAGGACAACGCGCTGGGCGAAATGGGCGCGGGAGAGCGCCTGTTGTTCCTCGACCTCGAGACGACCGGGCTCTCCGGCGGCGCCGGCACTTACGCTTTTCTCTGCGGCCTGGGCGCGGTCTTCGGGGGGCATTTCAAGGTCGTCCAGTTTTTTTTGAAAAATCCGGCGCACGAAACCGAGTGGCTCGGCGCGGTGGACGCCTGCATCCCGAAAAACGCCACGCTCGTGACTTACAACGGCAAGACTTTCGACGTCCCGATGCTCACGACCCGGCACATACTGTCGCGGATGCGCCCGCACTGGGAATCCTCACCGCATGTCGATCTGCTTTACTTTTCGAGGAGGCTCTACAGGGGATACCTCGAATCATGCTCTCTCGGCAGCGTCGAGACGCACGTCCTGGGCGTGAGGCGCGCCGACGAGGACGTTCCGGGATGGATGATACCGGAGATATACGCGCGTTACCTGCGCACGGGCGACGCCGCTCCCCTTCGGGGAGTTTTTTACCACAACGAACTCGACATAGCCTCGCTCGCCTCGCTCTACCGCCGAGTGTCGAACGCGCTTTCCGGCAGGGCGGGACGGGGACGCGAGTTTTTGAGGGCGGGCGATATATGGAACGATAAAGGAAAAACCGCCGCGGCCTCGCGGCTGTGGAGAATGGCGTTGCGCGAGCCGGAATCGCGCGCGGAAGCCTCGCTGCGCATGGCTTTCGCCGCGAAACGCGGCATGGAACACGAGCGTTCGAGAGCGTGGTTCACCGAGGCGTTCAGGGAGTTCTCGGCAAGAGGAGACGCGCGCCACGCGGCTGAACTGTTCGTTATCCTGGAGGAACTGGCGAAACTGGAGGAACACAGATTCAGGCGTCCCGAACGCGCCCTTACGCACGTGACGGCCGCGCTCGACGCCATGAAACGCGCCCGCCGCTACGGCGCGGCGACGGACGCCGCTCATGCCAGAGCCATGGAATACCGGCGCGAGCGGCTTCTCAAAAAAATTCGAGAGAGAGATGAGCGGTCTGATTAAATTTTTTCGATTCTCCGGCGGCGCGAAATTTCTTCTGTCGCTGTTCGTACCGTTGTTCGCGATACACTGTATGGAGCAGATTTATTTCATCTACGGGAATGTGCTCGACTCGTACGGTCTCTCCCCTCAAACCACCGGAAACATTCTGGGGGTCTTTTTCGGAGCCGTCATGTCGGCGAGGCCGATCGGCGGATGGATGATAGAGAACCTGGGGATACGGCGCACCATGGCCTCCAGCGCTCTTCTGGCGTTCGCGGGATGCTCGATGCTGTTTTTCGAGAAGAGCGTTCCGATTCTGTACGCCGGACGTATAATTTCGGGCGCCGGTTTCGGCATCTTCTCGATAGGGCTTTTCTCGTTCCAGGCGATCAGGACGACGCATGAAACGCGCGGCGCGGCGTTCGCCATAACCACGATCGGAGGCGTGCTTCCGATGGGAGTCATGACCCCCGTCGGGGATCTGCTTGCGACTGGAGGACACGTCAAGACGTATCTCGCGATGGGGCCCGTTATCGGCGTCATCTGCTTTTTGCTGAGCGCTCTGTTCAAGGATGAGAAGTTCAAGGGAACGTCCTCCCGAAGATCGTGGGGCGCGTACGGCAGCCTCGCCCGCAACGGGCCTTTCGTGATGCTGGCGGTTACCTGCGCCGTGATGGCGCTCATAGACGCGTCAAGCGTCTCTATATCGATGATGGCCGCGGAGCGGGGGTTGGTGGCGTCCAGCTTCATCGCGAGCCTCTCCGTCGCCGCCGTCACCACGCGCCTGTGCGGAGCCCGCGTCCTGGACAGGGTTCCCCGTTCGTTCAGCATCGCTCCCTGCGCTATGCTGATGAGCTGCGCCGTTCTGGCGGCTTCCGCCGCGAGATCGAACGTCCCGTTCCTGCTGTGCGGAATACTGTTCGGCGTCGGCATAGGCTGCGGATTTCCGCTGATGCTCGCGTC
>JAISDQ010000257.1 GCA_031264605.1 Synergistaceae bacterium
AGCCTCGCGGACCTCATTATAAAACAGGGCGTGCCGATGTCGCAGATATTGCGGCTTTTTTTGTATTCGCTTCCCGGGGTGATAGCGCTGACGATTCCGATGAGCTGTCTTCTCGCGTCGCTTCTGGGATTCGGCAATCTGTCGTCCAATTCCGAACTGGTGGCGCTGAAATCCGCCGGAATTTCGTTCGGGAGGATAGTGTCCCCTCTCGTGGCCGCCGGCGTTTTCCTGTCGATTTTCTCCTTCGTCCTGAACGAGACTATAGTTCCCCTGAGCACCAGAGCGGCCGCCAACGTCATGCAGTACGAGATCGCGGGACGGACGCCCCCCGTTTACAGGGACAACGTCTTCATCCGCGACGTGTCGCGCGGGCAGCTCAACCGGATAGTTTATATAAACCGGATTTTGCCGAGGTCCGGAGAGATGAAGGACATACTGGTTCAGGAATTCACGGCGGGACACGTTTCCAGGATAATCGCCGCGCCCTCCGGCTATTGGGAGGACGGCCTGTGGTGGCTTCTCGACGGGCAGGTATTCGAAGTGAAAGAAAATGGAATGGTCGAGATGCTGTTCACGTTCGACAGGCAGAAGCTGAACCTCGATTTCGAGCCGTCACAGGCCGACAAGGATTCCATGGATCCGGAAGAGATGAGCCTCGAAGAATTGTACGTCACCATGCGCAGCGCCGAGAAACAGGGAAATAACGCGGGGAGGCTCAGGATGATGTTCTACCTCCGCATCGCCGTGCCGTGGGCGTGCGTGGTGCTGGTGCTGGTAGGCGCGGCGGTGGGAAGCCGCCCCCAAAAATCCAGTTCAGGGATGGGCCTGGGGCTCTCGGTAGTGATAGTGTTCTGTTATTACGTGATAATGTCGCTTTGCAAATCACTCGGAGAGGCGAATTTCGTGTCCGGCATTGTCGCGGCCTGGATACCGAACGCCGTCTTTCTGGCGATAGGCGTTGTTCTCATCAGACGGGCCAACCGGCTTGGCTGAAAATTGAAGGAGATGGTGGTCGGATGTCCGTTGCGCTGGTAGCTGGAGAAGGTTCCCTGCCGGAGGAAATAGCGTCGCGCCTCGCGGAACGCGGGGAAAAACCCGTCGTTTACGCGCTGCGGGAGGATTACGGGTTGCTGGACGAATACGCTGAAGCCGTGGTCCCGGTATTGAAGGCGGAACTCGAGGCGTCTCTGGCGGATATGGCCTTTCGAGGCGTCAAGCGCGTGATGTTCGCGGGTTACGTGCCCAAGACGCTCATCTTTCGTCCCGAGCTGCTGGACAAAATGGCGAAAAAATTGGTCGAGAGCCTCGAAAACAGGGACGATCACTCGCTGCTGGGCGGCATAGTGTCGGTCTTCGAGAGGGCCGGTTTCGAGGTCGCCGGATACACCGACATACTGAGCGACCTTCTCGCCCCGTCCGGTTTTATAGCCGGCCGGGAACCCGACGGGACAGAACGCGGCGACGTGGCGTACGGCGTGGAAGTCGCCAAGGTAATCGCCCCTCTCTCGTTCGGGCAGAGCGTGATAGTGAACCGGCGTTCGGTGGTCGCCGTCGAGGCCATGGAGGGTACCGACGCCGCGATTCTGCGTTCGGCGTCGCTCTGCAAAAGAGGCGTTCTGGTGAAAATTATCAAACCCGGGCAGGACGCCAGGTTCGACATACCGGTCGTAGGCCCTCAGACGCTGCATTTGATGAAGCGCGCCGGGCTTTCCTGCCTCGCGGCGCAGGCCGGAAAAACCCTCGTGATGTCGCCGGACGAATTCGCCGCGTCCGCGAGAGAGCTTGGCATAGCGGTCATCGGAATAGACTGTTGAAATCCGTGTTCGTCAGCGCGGGCGAGGTCTCGGGAGACCATTACGCCGCCTCCGCCGCGAGAGCGCTCAAGAGCAAAGGTTTTCACGGCAGGATATACGGGCTGTGCGGGGAAGAGAGCAGAACGGGCGGCATAATCGAGGCCCTGTGGAACAACGATATCCTGCACCTGATGGGCATATCCGAGGTATTCGGGGCCATAGGGGCTATTTGGAATCTTCTTGGGGAGCTGAAGCGGAATATTTTGAAAACCCGCCCGGACGCCGTGGTGGTGGCGGACAGCCCCGATTTCCACCTGCCTCTCGTGAGGTCGCTCCGAAGGAACGGCTACGCCGGAAAGATATTTTACATCGCCCCGCCGTCGGTCTGGGCGTGGAGAAAATACCGGGCGCGGACTCTCGCGAAATACGTCGACGTCTGTTTTCCGCTGTTTGCCTTCGAACACGACGCGCTGACCGCGCGTGGGTGCGACAGCCGTTGGATGGGACATCCGCTGGTGGAAGAATTTATAAATCCGGACATAAAACGCGGGGAAGTGGTGAAAAATATAACGGGCTCGCCTGTGGGAGACAGGGCAATAGCGGCGCTTCTTCCGGGAAGCAGGCGAAGCGAGATAGAGCCGCTGTATCCTGTGTTGTCCGCGCTTTATCGGTTGCTGGACGCAAACGGCGCCGCGCCCGTCTTTTCGGTGGCTCCGGGCTTGAGCGCGGCCGCGAGAAAATTTCTTACAGGCAGGCTCGCGGCGTCCGGCGAGAGGTATTACGAGGGACCCGGGAGGCGGCTCATGGGCGCGGCCGACGTGGTGGTGGGCGCGAGCGGCACGGCCACCGCGGAGGCGCTTCTGTTGCGGCGTTATATGGTGGTAATGTACAAGGTCAGTTTTTTTTCGGGCGTCGTCGGACGGCTGTTGCTGCGCGGGGTGAAATTCGCCCTGCCCAATATACTGGCTGGCGAATATTTCTATCCCGAGCTGCTTCAGAAACGCGCCACAGCCGAAAACGCCATGGCGTGCGCGTCCGATTGGCTGAACGAAAGCGCGCGGAGGCGGGAGGAGCGCACGCGCGCGATGGATGAACTCGCGGCGAAGATGGGACGTCCGGGAGCCGCCGCTTTTTGGGCGGAACAGATTCTGGGGGAGCTGTAATGAAATTATTGTCAGACAGTATCGATAAGCGGGTGAAATTATATCTCGAAGGCTATAAACCGTATTTCAGGGTTTTGAAATACTGCCGTCCTTATATGGCGAGGATCGTGCCGGCGTTCGTATGCGCGTGGATCGCCTCGGCGCTGGAGGCCACGCCTCTCGTGGCCGTGAAGTTCGTCATCGACAGGGTGCTCGCCGATAAGAATTTCACGCTGATGTACCTCATCGCCGGCGGCATTCTTTTGATAACGGTGTTCAAGGTCGCCTTCGCCTACATCAACACATACGTCATGACATGGGTCGGCAACAAGGTGATCATAGACATACGGATGCAATTGTACGACAAGACGCAGAAACTGTCCTTCCGCGTCCTTTATAAAAAACGCATAGGCGAGTTCATCTCGCGCATAACGAACGACGTCACGATGCTGCAGTCCATTCTCGTTCAGGTCGCTATGGATTTGTTCATTCGCTGCGCAAATGTGGCGGCCATATTGATAGCCATGATATACCTGAACTGGAAACTCACGATAATAGCGGGCATGATAATACCCGTGGCGTTTTTCGCCATGAACATGGTGGGGAGAAGGCTGAGGTCCATCGGAGCTTCCATTCAGGAACAGGTGGCGCAGTTGTCGGCCGTGGCGATCGAAGCGCTCTCGGCAATCCGCATAGTGCGGGCTTTCGCGACCGAGAAAATGGAGTACGCCCAGTTCGACGAGAAGAACAGGGAGTTCTTCAGAGTCACCATCAAAGGCTCTCAGACGAGAGGGATGCTCGACGGCATCATGGAAGTGGTTCAGTACGTGGCGTTGGTCATAGTGCTCATGGTCGGGGCCTATTTCGTGACGTCGAGCGATCCCGCGGCAAGCGCCGCGGCGGGGAGAAAGTTCACTACGGGCGATCTGATGTCGTTCTGCCTCGCGATCGGCACTCTCGCCCGTCCGGTTCAGATGATAACGCGGACGCTCGCCCAACTGCGCGGCGGCATCGCCGCCGCCGACCGCGTCTTCGAGATAATCGACATGTCCGACGAAGTCCCGCTTCCGGAACATCCGGTGGTTCTCGAAAATATGCGGGGGGAGATAACCTTCGAGGACGTGTCGTTCGAATATGAGAAGGGGATAAAGGTCCTGGACGGCCTCAATTTGCGCATCGAGCCCGGCGAGAGGATAGCGATAGTCGGCGTCACTGGCGCGGGCAAATCGACGATAGTCGACCTGACTCTGCGTTTCTACGATCCGACCGGCGGAAGGATTTTGATCGACGGCGTCGATCTGAGGGAACTCGACATATACGATTACAGGAGAAAGATTGGTTTCGTGCCGCAGGATCCCGTGCTCATGAAAGGAACGCTCGCCAGCAACATAGCTTACGGTCTCGAGCACTGCACCGAAGATGAAATAGACGCCGCGGCGAGAACCGCTGGCATAGCCGATTTCATCAGGTCGCTTCCGGCGAAATACGAGTCGGAAGTTGGCGAGAGGGGCGTAACGCTCTCGGGCGGGCAGCGGCAGCGCGTGGCGATTGCCCGCGCGATAGTGAGAAACCCGGCCATATTGTTGATGGACGAAGCTACGTCGTCGCTCGACTCCCTCGTGGAGTCGCAGATACAGGGGGCGATGAACGAGGCGATGAAAGGAAGAACGTCGATAGTCATTGCCCACCGCCTGTCCACCATAAGAGAATCCGACAGGATACTCGTAATATCGAACGGCGAAATCGTAGAGGAAGGAAGTCACGAGGAACTTTTGAAACTTCACGGACACTATTACAATCTTCATCTGCTGCAAGCCGGGAGCAAAGTTGCCTGACGTACTCGGAAGCTATCTGAGATACGCGAGGGGCGAATCGAAGGGACGTTCGGCGTGGGATATCCTGATGTTGACGGGCGCTTTGGCCCGCCCTCTGACAGCGGCGAGAAACGCCCTCTACGACCGGGGAATTTTTCGCCGGCTCGAACCGCCGCTTCCCGTGATAAGCGTCGGAAACATCTGCAACGGAGGGACCAACAAGACGCCCATGGTCGATATGCTCGCGAGGAAGCTCACCGGATTCGGCATATCGGTTGGCATCGTGAGCCGCGGCTACAGCGGCATGGTCAAAGAACCCCTGTGGGTCGGCCAGGGTGGGGTAAGCTCCGATCGATCAGTCACCGGCGACGAGCCTCTGATGCTTGCGGAGCGCCTGCCGGACGTGAAGGTCGTCGTCTCGCGCGACAGATACGACGGCGTGCGATACCTCCGCGAACTGGGAGCGGAGGCTGTGGTCGCGGACGACGCCTTTCAGCACAGGAGGATGGGACGCGACCTCGACATAGTGCTCGTGGATTCGACCTGTCCTTTCGGCAACGGGAAGCTTTTCCCCGCCGGGATAATGCGCGAGAGCCTGGAAGCCCTCGCGCGCGCCGATATGGTGATACTGACGAAAGCCGAACAGGCCAGGGATAAGCTGGATGAAATAAAAAGAGAAATCTCGGCCTGGATACCCCCCGAATTCATATTCACGGCGCGGGTGGAGATAGAGTCGTGGCTGGAACTCTCGCGGGACGGCCAATATATTTACGAACACGACGAGTGGGGCGAAACTCCGCCCGAGGGAAAATTCATATCGTTTTCCGCCATAGGCAACCCGCGTAGCTTTTACGGGTTTCTCAAATCCATGGGACTGGACGTGGCGCAAAACCGCGCGTTCCGCGATCACCACAGGTTCACGTGGACCGACATAGACATGCTGGAGAGAATGGCCGCGGACGCCGGCGCCACCGGATTGGTGTGCACCGAGAAAGACCTTCAGAACATGCCGGATGATTCCGCCATGATATATCCGCTTTACATCCCCCGGATAAGGGTGTCCCTCGACGAAGAGGAAAGGTTTTGGAAGCTCGCCGCGAGGATGCTGAAACCGGAGCTGGTCGTGGCGTCGAACGGTTACGGCGAGGACGCCATAGGTTCGCTTCTCGCCTCGCGCCTCAAGGAGAGGTTCCGCAGCGCCGAGGTCTCGGCTTTCTCGCTGGTCGGGGTCGGGCATGAATACCGCAACCGCGGGATAGAGGTGATTTCCCCCGACGCCGAGATGCCGAGCGGGGGCATAGTGAAATACTCGATCAGGGAATTGCTTGGGGATTTCAGTCACGGCCTCCGGCGGTTGATAAAGAGACAGATAGAGGTGTGGAGAGAGTATGAGGGAAGGTTTCGAACGCCCGTATGCGTCGGGGACGTGTATCTGCTGGTGCACACCCTCTGGGGGCAGGGCCTGTCTCCCCTTCTCGTCGCCACCGCCAAGAGCGCGAAACTGCACGGACACTGGATGGCCGAGCGCCTGATGATGCGGTTCAGGGCGAAGCGCGTCTGGACGAGAGACGTCGAGACGGCGCGCGATTTGCGGCGCGTCGGCATCGACGCGGTGTTCCGCGGCAATCCCATCATGGACCTCGCGATCGAGTCGGACGGGGACGACGACCCATGGAGCGGCATGGAGCGCCCACGCGTGCTGCTGCTTCCGGGCAGCAGGCCCAGGGCTTACCGCGACGCGGGGATGCTGATGGACACGGCGCGCCTGATATCCGAACATATGAGGTGCGTTTTCCTAATGGTGCTGGCGCCTACGCTAGATATTCGCGAGATGCTGGAGAAAACCGGCTGCCGGCTTGGAGACGACGGATATATTTCCGCGCCAGGGGTCGAGGCGGCCCTTTACACCGGTTCCGTAGCCTCCGCCGCGTACGGCGCGGATTT
>JAISDQ010000274.1 GCA_031264605.1 Synergistaceae bacterium
TATTCTCTCTCGCCCGCGTTGGTATTCGACGTGATCGTCGGGTTCTTCATCGCAAACGGCGAGTATAACGTCTTCAAGATTAACGAAGCGTTGTTCAAGTACGACCAGCCGCTGCTGGGCGGCTCGGCCGCTTAAAAAATTTGCCGCCTAGCGGGCGACCTTTTGATTGCCGTCCCGTTGTATCCTTCGTTCATACAAAAGAAGCGCGCGATACGCGAGGAGGATGCGACGATGAGAAAAGATTTGACGGAATTGGTTTTCATACTCGACAGGAGCGGTTCGATGGAAGAGCTCGAATCGGACACGTTTCTTATGTTGTGCTATCGAACAGTATAAAACAGGACGCCTCTTTACTTCGGCGTCCCTTTTGATTTTTATCGTACCATATCGCTTGCCGCCCGAAGCTCTCAGCTCCTTTTCAGCGGCATCGACATACATCTCGGGCCGCCTCTGCCTTTGCCCAATTCCGCCCCGTTTATCTCGAAGACTTTGACTCCGTTGTCGCGCAGGGCGCGATTGGAGGCTTCGTTGATCTCATAGGTGACCACCACTCCGGGCGCGATCGCCAATGTGTTCGTCCCGTCGTTCCACTGGTCTCTCGACGCGGCGACGATATCTCCGCCGCCTGTCTCGATACATCTGATCTTTTCGAGCCCCAGATTTTTTTTGAGGCATCCGAACAGGTCGCGGGTTTCGGTAAAACCGGTGATGTTTCCTCCCTCGTCGTAGGTGAGTTCCCAAATCCTGATATTTCCCTCGATGCCCGGATATATCGTGAAAGCGTCTCTGTCGACCATGGTGAAAACCGTGTCCAGGTGCATATACAAGCGCTGTTTTGGAATGTCCACCGCCAGGATTTTCCTGATTCCTACCTCAGACGCCAGCCTTCCGCCCACGTTCTGAACCGTTCCCGCCATACTTCTCTCGCTCATCCCAATCGCGACGCAGCTTTCGCTCAGAACGAGAAAATCCCCGCCCTCTATGACGTTCGGGTAGCGGTCTTTCTGCTCGCTTCCGAATATTATTTTGACATTCTTGAAAAGAGGATGATGTTGAAAGACATATCTCGCGAAAAGCGGCTCTCTCCGGCGCGCGGGATAGCGCATCGCGCAGAGCGCGACGGCGTCCTTCACGAAGAAATACGGGTCGCGCTGGAAATAAAAGTTCGGCAGCGGATAGAACAAAAACGACCGATCTTCCGCCGAGACGTACGCGAGGCTTTTTATATTTCCCAAAATACCCGCGGCTTCCTGTTTGATCATGCCGCCTATGAGAGTGTCGGCGGCGTCCTCCGCGGACATTTCCATGACGGCCCGTCTCAGCGAGTCGGCAAGGTTTTTGTCCCTTGTGTCGAATATCATCAGGTCGTCGAGAAGATTTCGGCGAACGTCGGGCTCTTTCAGGACATCCGCGAGACAGTCCTGAAAATACACGACCTCCACGCCGTTATCTCTCAGCAGCGCGGCGAAGTCGTCGTGGTCGCGCCGCGCGCGTTCCACCCAGACAATTTCATCTATCAAAAGTTCATCCTTATTGTCGATGGTGATGTTCTTCAATTCTTTGCCGGGCCGGTGCAGAAGAGCGCGCCGCAAAACGCCGATCTCCGAACCCACATAAACGTCCTTGCCGGTATTCATCCTGATATTCTCCCTTCCATGTCCCGTAACGGCCGGGTTCCCGCGTTCGCCGGTTCCTCAAACGGATTTCCCTTCGGGAACGGCGGCTAAATTTCGCGCAGCAATTCGCCTATTTTCTCCAGGCCCGTTTGGAGTCGTTTCGAGTCGTAAGCGTAACCGACGCGTATACTGCCTTCCATGTCGAAACATTCGCCCGGAGTCACCAGAACGCCCTTTTCCTTAAGCAGCCTGACCGCGAATTCGCGCGAGGAAATATTTTTCTTGTAATAAACTAGCGCGACGGTGCCTGCCACGGGGCGAACGTATTCCGCCTGGGGCGTTTCTCTCACCCATTTGTCCAAAACGGCGCGGTTTCCGTCGAGAATGGATTTGTTGCGCTTGAAGACGCTGTCTTTATGCTTCAGCGCCAGAGCGGACAGCATATCGTCCAAAACCCCGCAGCTTATGGTGTCGTAATCGCGCCTCGCGAGACAGGCGTTTTTGACGTTCGCGTCTTTGGTCGTTATCCATCCGAGACGCAAACCGGCAAGGGAGAAAATCTTGGACATGCTGCCGACCGAGATCCCTTTGTCATACAAATCCACGATCGACGTCATATATTCCCCGTCCTCGGAGATGCCCCGGTAAACTTCGTCGGACAGGACATATGCCCCTACTCTTTCGGCGGTTTTCACAATCTCTTTCGTCATTTCATCCGGGATCCATGAGCCGGTGGGGTTGTTTGGGTTATTGATGGTTATCATTTTAGTGTTTCTATTGGCCAGCCGATTCAATTCATCCAGATTGGGCAGGAATTTACCCGCGTAAGTCAGTTGCAACGGGCGCACTTCGGCTCCTATCGATTCGGGGATCGAGTAATGCTGTTGATAAGTGGGCTTTACGCACACGACGTTGTCGCCCGGTTCGACGAGAGTCATGATGACCTGGTAATTGGCGCCGATGGCGCCGTGAGTCGGTATCACGTCTTCGGCAGAAATATCCCTGTACAGCGAGGCTATGCCCTGCCGAAGTTCGGGCGAACCCTCAATATGCCCGTAAGACATACGCGCTCCGCCTAATTTTCGCAGATATTCCCCGGCGTCCACGCCGCAGAGATTCAGCAATTCGTCGACGCGAAGGGAGTCGATACAGGTTTCCCCCAGATTGTATACCGCCTTGGTCTCCCATTCGTTCATCCATTGTTCGACTTTGAAAGGGCGGATTTTCACGGTTCCCCCTCCTGAAATTTTTATAATTTGGTGACGACGGAGTTCATTATAAGGTCTTCAATCTGCCCGCGCAATTTTGCCGCCTATATCAGCCGTTGATTTTATTCCACAAACCGGCGTTTTTGATGCCGAGAGCGTCAGGACGGAAGACCGGATCGTGCCCGTCTTTCTTCTGCCTCTCATAATCTTTCAGCAGTATGAACACAAATTTATACACGAGAATGAGACCGATCAGGTTGGTCCATACCATCATACCAACGCCCATGTCCTCGAGGCCCCACACCAGATCCGCTTCTTTCACGCTGCCGAACAGAATCATCGCGACGGAGAGGATTTTCGCGCCGAGTTGAATTTTTTTGAGATTTTTATTGTCGGCGAAGAAGAAGGAGACCGCGCTGTCCGTATAAAACCCAAAGGACAAAATGGTGGTGAAAGCGAAGAAAAGGATGGCGATCGCCACGAAAGCGCCGCCGAAGCCCGGCGCCAAAGAATCGATCGCGGCTTGCGTATACCCCGCGCCTTCGCCGATGCCCGGCAGATTGTGGACAATCATCTCTCCGTCCGCGCCTATCACGTTATATTTGCCGGTGGACAAAATCATCAGGGCCGTACACGTGCAAACGACGAGCGTATCGATGTAAACCGAAAACGCCTGAGCCAGGCCCTGCTTCGCCGGATGCGACACCTCCGCCGCGGCGGCGGCGATCGCTCCCGTGCCCATTCCCGCTTCGCTGGAGTAAACCGCGCGCTTCACCCCCCACATGACCGTGCCGCCGAAAATAGCGCCGAAAGCGGATTCCATGTTGAAGGCCGAGCGGAAAATCAGGCCGAACATCCCCGGTATATGCTCGTAATTGGCGGCCAATACCACCACGGTGATTATCACGTAAGCGATCGCCATAAACGGCACTACAACTTCCGCGAATTTTCCGATACGCTTGACGCCTCCGAAAACAATTACGCAGAACAGCGCCGCTACGGCGATACCGACGATAATAGGCGGCACGCCGAAAGCTATTTTCATCGCGTCCGCGATATTGAAGGTTTGGAGGGAAGGGCCGGTGATGCAGCAGGCGATGAACGAAGTGACGGCAAAGAGAGCGCCGAGCCATTTTTGACCGCTGCCCAGGGCGATGAATTGAGCCGGGCCGCCTCGATATTCCCCGCTCACTTCCTCCTTAAAAGTCTGTGACAATATCGATTCCGCGAAAGCGGTGCCGGCGCCCACGAAACCCATGACCCACATCCAGAACACCGCGCCCGGGCCGCCGAAATAAATCGCGGTCGCTACGCCGGCTATATTGCCGACCCCTACGCGGCCTCCCAGCGCCATGGCGAAACTCTGGAAAGAAGAAATTCCTCTCGCGGAGTCCTCGCCTTTGCGCAATTGCGTGAGCATCTCTTTGAAGAGACGAATCTGAACGAATCCGGTGCCGACAGTAAACAGAAGGCCCACTCCGATGCTCAGGAATATCATCGCGTTTCCCCAAATCAATTCGTTAAAGCGATTCAGAATATCCAGCACAATAAACGCCCCCCAGCAGATTTTAAAATTTTGTAAAAACGTTTGCGCCTGAACAGGCGGCAGCTTCACCTCAGCGGCGCGGGGTTATCTTAGTATTTACGTTATTATTGGAAACCCCTCATACTACGTACGGTTTTTTGGTAAATATCACCAAAAAATATTCGGTAATTTTGATAAAAATACAAAATAAAGCGGCATATAATAAGGAGCCGATCCTCCGCGCGGATCTCGGAATACGGGTGGAGGAGCGATTTTTACAGACGGCCGTTTCGCCTGGGATGAGATGTCTGGGACGATTCGTCTTAAGGGCGGCGGCCGATGCCGGCTGGCGGCTTCATTTGCCTTATCCGGACTTATATGATAGACTCCGCGCATATTGACCGTAAAAGCGCGGTCGACGCAAGGGGGTATTTTATGATTGACCCGGACAACTCGCGAACGCGCGGAGTTCCAAAGACAACGATAAAAAGCGTTTCAGTCTGCCTCTCTCTATCGCTTTTAATTTCGTTTCTGCCAGCCCAGATATCGTGGAGCGGTGAAAACGTTGCCTCGGACGCGATGAAAATCGCGGCCGCCGTGCCCAGACCAGCCTACTCGGCTCGCGGGGACATCGAAGAAGTCGCCGAGGCCACAATTTCGTCGGTAAGGGGAATGATGGCTCTCATGAGGCAAGCTCAAGCGTTGAGCGCCATGCTTCCCCCAAAAGAACCGGCGCCGTTGCCGGCGGTTGCGCCGAAATCCGAGCCCGAGGCGGCGATGCTCGTGGCCGCGAGGACGCCGAATTTCCCTCAGCCGGCGGCCAAAAAAACCGAAACGAAAACGGCCGCAAAGACAGCCCAAGAACCGGCGGGCACGAAATCCAAGGCGTCTCTGCCCGATTCGAAAAAGCTCATTTGGCCCGTCGACGGATATATTTACTCGGCGTTCAACGCTACGCGCGGCAGGAGAAAGCACGGAGCGATAGACATCGTGACCAAAAAGGGCGTGCCGATCGCGGCGGCGGCCGACGGTATAGTGTCGGTGGCCTCTAACGGCGGCAAAGAATTCAGCGGTTACGGCAAAATCGTGATACTTGATCACGGCAAGGGACTTTACACGCTCTACGCGCACTGCGACAAGCTTCTGGTCAAAATGGGACAGCGCGTCAAATCGGGCGAATATATCGCCACCGTCGGGCGCACCGGCAGGGCGACGACGGATCACTGTCATTTCGAGGTGCGCCTCGCGGGCAAAAAGTACGACCCGCTGACGTATCTGCCCAGCCGTCCCGAAATGGTGAAAGCGACCAACTATCACGCGCCGGGAAGAAAGAAGAAGTGAAAACCGGCATGAAAATATTGGCGACCCCGACCTCTCTGAAACCGGACGCTAAAAATCCGGCGCTCGACGAACTCAAAAAATTCACCTCTGAAATAACCTACAATACGGCTGGCAGGCCTCTTTCCGAAGAAGAACTCAGACCTCTGCTTGAAGATTGCGACGGGTACATCGCGGGGCTTGACTTCGTGACAGCCAGGGTCGTGGAGTCGTGCAAAAAACTTAAAGTGATATCGCGCTACGGCGCGGGCGTTGATCGCGTGGACATTGACGCGGCGAGCAGACGCGGAATAGCGGTCTGCAATACGCCCGGAGCAAACGCGGACGCCGTGGCCGACCTCGCCTTCGGGCTGATTTTGAGCGTGGCGCGGCGCATTCCCGCGCTGGACCGGCTGACCAAAGAAGGCAAATGGACGCGGTCGACCGGCGTGGAATTATCCGGCAAGACTATCGGAATCCTGGGCCTGGGGGCTATAGGCAAAGCGGTCGCGAAGCGCGCCGCGGGATTTTCGATGCGAGTATTGGCGTTCGACCCTTATATGGACGAAGCTTACGCCCGCGCCAACGGAATCGAAACGGCGGGTTTCGGAGATACCGTTAAAAATTCCGATATCCTTAGCCTCCATCTTCCGCTGAACGACGAGACGCGGCACGTCATAAACGGCGAAATCATGCGCGGAATGAAACAGGGGGCCATAATCATAAACGCGGCGCGCGGAGGGCTTATCGACGAAGGCGCGGCCTTCGAACTGTTGAAATCTGGACATCTCGGCGGGCTGGGCCTCGACGCTTACGAAGAAGAACCGCCCGCGGCGTCCCCGCTGTTCGAGCTGGACAACGTAGTCGCAACGCCGCACACCGGAGCCCACACGCGCGAAGCCACGGCAAATATGGCTTTAATGGCGGTATCCAACCTGATAGACGTTCTTTCGGGCAAAGAGTGTAAATATGTTCTGAACAAAGCCCGGATAAAATGAAAGTCGTCACGACGGTAACCGGAGACGTGCCGATAGTCTCCCCGTCGTCACTTGGTTTCTGTCACGGGCATGAGCATGTTTTCATCTCGAAAGGGCGTTCCGCCGAAATAAACGGCGCGCTGCGCATAGACGACGCCGATAAAACCATATCCGAGCTGAAAGACTTTTACCGCGCCGGAGGACGGGCGCTCGTCGACGCGCAGCCCGTGGGCTGCAATCGCGACGCGGCGCGCCTGGAGGAGATTTCCCGTTCGTCCGGGGTTCG
>JAISDQ010000012.1 GCA_031264605.1 Synergistaceae bacterium
TAGATTATCTTGACGCCGGCGGCTACCGCTTCCTTCAGCGCCTCGGTGACAGCGTCGGGGCCGTTCGCCGCGAGCAGTATCGCGTTCGCTCCGCCGGCCACGGCGTTGTTTATCATCTCGATCTGCTTCGCGTCGTCCTTGACATCGGGAGCGGTCCAGCTGTAAGTGACATTGCCCGCTTCCTTCGCCGCTTTGGCCGCGCCTTCGTCCACGCCGGCCCAGTGGCGGTCCATCTGATCCATTGTTATTAGGGTCACTTTATACTGAGCGGCGGCCGCCCCTCCCGCCAATACCCCCAAAACCAACGTCAACGCCAATACAAAACGCAGTGCTTTCATGTTATTGCCTCCCTTATTTTTTTTGCCCTCCGCCGTGAAACCGACTGCCTCGAGCCGTCCCCCTTCCATGCGTTTCATGCCGGATCAGGCGGTTTTATGTTTCTTTATCCACTTCCCCTTGCGCACAATTATGTCGAGCAGTACCGATATGACTACGATCACGCCGACCGCTATGTTTCTGATCGCCACCGGAGCGCCGGCCAAGATCAGGCCATTCTGGAGCACGCTCCATATCGACGCCCCTATCACAGTCCCCAGCAGCAGCCCTTGGCCGCCCAGCGTCGAGACGCCGCCTATCACGCTCGCCGCGACGGCGTACAGCTCGTACATGTTGCCGGCGTCCATGGTGCCAACGCCGCCCGTCGCGCAGGCGATGAATCCCACCACGCAGGAACAGAAGGCGCTGACGAGATAAGCCGCGGTGACGGTGTAGCCGATATTCACTCCGGACATCCTGGCGGCCTCGATGTTGCTGCCGACGGCGTAAATATGCCGTCCGGTTCTGGTGGCCGACAGTATGAAGTTGAATATTATCCAGAGTATGAGAGCTATCCAGACTGTGCTGTAGACTCCCCAGAACTCGCCGTAATAGAACAGGTTGCGGAAAGCCCTCGCGCCTTCGCCTATCGAGTCGGTATTGTGGTTGTTGTTCACGATTTGAGCGATGCCGCGCGCGATCGTCATGGTGCCGAGCGTCCCTATGAACGGCGGAAGCCCGCACTTCGCGACCAGCACCCCGTTGAGAGCGCCGATCAGCAGGCATGAAATAACGGTAATGGCTGCGGCGCCCGACGGCGAGACTCCCTTCGTCATGAGAGTGGCCGATATCATACAGCTCATTCCCACCACCGAGCCTATCGAGAGGTCGATGTTGCCGGTTATGAGCACGAACGACTGGGCTATGCCGATTATCAGTATCGGGGCCATCTGGCGGAGAAGGTTCCTCAGGTTTCGCGCCGAGACGAAATTCTCGCTCAACATGCTGAAGATGATGAAGATTATCGCGAGACCAACCGTCACCGTTATTACCTGGGGCATCCCCCTGATCGCCAATATCCGGGCGCCGATGCCCCTGTTTTCGCCGCTCATACCGCTTCCTCCCGTTCGTCCGCGTGACGCGCGTCGAGTTTTTTCTCCTCGAAGCGCGTCGCGCATTCCAGTATTTTGTTCTGCGTGGCCTCGCCGCCCGTGAATTCGCCGGTGACGCGTCCCTCGCACATCACGAGGATGCGATCGGCGAAGCCCATTATCTCGGGCATCTCGGACGAGACGAACATGACCCCGATGCCTTTTTTCTTGAGTTCGTTCATGAGGTTGTAGATTTCGACCTTAGCCGCTACGTCGATTCCGCGCGTCGGCTCGTCGAAAATCACGACTCTGGAATTCCGCGCCAGCCACTTGCCGACGACGACCTTCTGCTGGTTGCCCCCCGAGAGGCTCCCCGCGTTCACCTCTGGCCCCGAAAGTTTTATGGCGAGATTTTTGACCGTCTCGCCCACCATTTTCATCTCCATGACGCGGTTTACCACGCCGGCGCCCTCGCAGAGGGAGTCGAGGTTAGGCAGCGCGATGTTCTCCCTAACGGAAAGCCTTACGCACAGGCCGTCCTTCTTGCGGTCCTCGGGCGCGAGGACTATGCCGGCGGAAATTGAGTCGGACGGGCGGTTTATCGTGATTTTTCGGCCGTCTAGGAATATTTCGCCGTCGTCTCTGGGGTCGATCCCGAATATAGCGCGCGTGAGTTCCGTGCGCCCCGCCCCCATGAGGCCCGCGACGCCCACTATCTCGCCCTCGTAAAGCTCCAGCGAGACGTTTTTCACCGCTTTCCCGGCCGAGAGGTTTCTTACCTCGAATATTTTTTTGCCGCGAGGGTGCTCGACGCGGGGGAATTTCTCCTTTATCTCACGCCCCACCATGTTGGAAATTATCTCGTCCATGGTGATCTCGGAGAATTTTTTCGAGACGATGAAGCGCCCGTCCCGCATTATGACGACGCGGTCGGCGATGCGCTTCAGTTCGTCGAGCCTGTGCGATATGTAGACGATGCCGCAACGGCCCTCGCGTTTCAGAGAATTTATTATGCCGAACAGATCCTCGATTTCCTTTGCCGTCAGGGCGCTTGTCGGCTCGTCCATTATCAGTATGCGGGCGTTTGCCGAGAGCGCCTTGGCTATTTCGACGAGCTGCTGCTTTGAGACGGTGAGGTCGCCGACGATCGTGTCGGGATCCATGTCGATGTCGAGGCGTTTCAACACCTCCGCGGCGGCGGCGCTCATCTCGCGTTTGGCGAGGACGCCGTTTTTTACGGTCTCGCGCCCCAGAAAGATATTTTCCGCCACCGTGAGGTGCGAACAGAGGTTGAGTTCCTGGTGGATTATCGCGATTCCAATGTCCTTCGCCTCGCGCGGCGTGATGTCGCCCACAGCGCGGCCGTATATTTTCATCGTTCCGGCGTCGCGCGTGTAGACGCCGCTCATTATTTTGACGAGCGTCGACTTGCCCGCGCCGTTTTCACCGAGAAGCGCCACTACTTCACCGGCGTCGACGCCGAACGACACGTCGTCGAGAACTTTCACGCCGAAGAAAGACTTGTCGATGTGTTCCATCTCTGCCAGCAACTTCACCACATCCATCGCATGTTTTTTACCGATAATGCAATATCATACGACGTTGCGGCGAATCTTTCAATATGAATGATTCCGCCTTGATCTCCGCCGCGCGAAAATACGCCAAGAAATTAGGCATGTAAGCGGATTCTGTAGATCAAAAAGAATGTCTCAATAATGAAAGCGTAAATCAGCAATGACATATATGATATAATTTACAGAAGTTACTTAAGCTTTGATATGCTAAAGAGGTCGTTATATGTTTAATCCCAAAACACTTTCCGCTGAAGAAAAAAAGTTTCTCGACAACATGATAAACGGCATTTGCATCATAGACAATAATGGGCGTGTTCTTTTCTGGAACGACTCGGCGGCGGAAATAACGGGTTTTTCCGCGGAAGAGTCCGTCGGAAGAACCTGCCCCAGCGACATCATCTCCGGCGCGGGCGTCTCCGAACCCCTGTGCGAGAACCGTTGCCCCTTCCGTACATCCCGGCCCGACGAGAAACCGACCATGGCCGACATCAGGCTTCGTCACAAAAACGGATACGCCATACCCGTAAGGATAAAGTGCGTCCCCATTACCGGCGAGTCCGATCAAATGACGGGCGTGCTGGAAATTTTCGAACGGTCTTACGGAGAACTGTCTATGAGCGACCAACTGGAAGACATGCGCAAGAAAGCTTACATCGACACCGTCACGGGGATTCCGAACCGCAGGTTCGCGGAAGAATCGATATCCGAGTGTCTCGACACGCTGAGGCTGAGGCAAAGCGGACACGGTTTCTCGGTGCTGATGGGGGACATCGATTTCTTCAAAAGAGTCAACGACACCTACGGGCACGACGCCGGCGACTCGGTACTCTTCGCCGTGGCGGATACTCTCCGCACGGGGGTGCGTTCGCTCGACATCGTGAGCCGGTGGGGCGGCGAGGAGTTCCTGGTGATTCTGAGGGACGCGAACAAAAAAGCCGCCATGAACAGGGCCGAAGCCCTGCGCAGGGCGGTGGCCAAGAGAACCGTCGTGGACGACGGCAACGCGATCACGGTTACGATTTCCTTCGGAGGAACGGAAGCCCGCCCGGAGGACACCATCGAATCCCTGACCGAGCGAGCGGACGAATGTCTCTACATGAGCAAAGAAGGCGGTCGCAACCGCTCCACCATTCTTTAAACCGGCGCGCCGCTGATTACAGCGAAGCCTTGATCCTTTTTCCCAGGGCGTCGGCCGCCTTGATGGCGTCGTAAACGTCGCCGCCCTCCGCCCTGAAATTATGGTTATGGACGAAAGAACCCTCGCACACGAGGCTGTCGGCAAATTCCCGCAGTTTGGCATCGGGAATCTTGTCGATATTGACATCGGCCAATGTCACCGGCAGGCCCGCTTTAGCGAGGAAAATAGCCGTGCGTTCGATAATGCCGGCCCCCAGCGAGTCGTCGAGACACAGTTGAGTCATCAGGCCGAACGATACCTTTTCCCCGTGCAGCAGTCCGTGCGTCTCCTGAAACGCCGGAAGGGCGTTCGCCATCTGGTGCGCCGTAGTCAGGCCTCCGGATTCCCAGCCTATGCCCGACAGGAACGTGGTGGCCTCTATCACTTTTTCGACGGCGGGAGTGACAGCGCGCGCCCTCACCGCCTCTATCGCGGCTAGGCCGTATTCCATAAGCACGTCGTTGCAGAGTTTAGCCATTGCCATGACCGTAAGGGTGGGGACTCCTCCCGAACAGGCGACCGCTCTCGACGCGTATGACGCCTCGGCTTCGAACCATGTGGAGGCCGCGTCTCCTATGCCGGCGATGAAAAGCCTCAGCGGCGCGTTGGCTATGACTTCGGTGTCTGCTATTATGTAATCGGGATTGTTCGCCCAGAGATCGAAGCCGGTGCAGACGTGTTCGTCGTCGTACCATACCGTGCAGGCGCTGGTGGGCGAATCGTTCGACGCTACGGTCGGAATGATGATATGCGGAAGCTCCCGGTAAATCGCCGCCGCTTTAGCGCAGTCCAACGCCTTTCCGCCGCCCAGCCCTATAACCACGCGGCAGTCCCCGGCCTCGTCGGCTATGCGGCGCGCTTCGGCCTTGGTGCATTCGCCGTTGAAGTGAACGTCTTTGTACTCGACTCCCGCGTCGGCGAGCGATTTCAGCACCGTCTTCCCTACCGCGGCCTTCGTTTTCGATCCCCAGGCCACGACCGCGCGTTTGCCCAGCATGGCTGCATAAGCGCCGGTCTCCGATATCACTCCGCGCCCCATGATGAATTTGCGCGGCAGCACAAGAGCTTTTTTCACGAAAATCCCTCCCCAATTTTTTGTTGGATATCAATGCGGTCTGGCTGAAAAAAGATACGCGGTTCAGGCTCTATTTTACAAAATTCCGCAAACAATCATATACATCAGTCTGCGCTCTCGAAATTGCGGCCAACGTTCATGTACAAATCGCGAAAATGAAGACTGTACTCGCTCCGATGATTGCGTCAGCTACATGCTGACTTCTTTATTGCCCGTAACCTTAAAAAGGATCAGCAGAGACACCACCGTTGTGAGGGTAAGAATAGCCGATAAGGCGGCGGCTGTCCCGTAGTTGCCTCGGTTTACCTCAGTAAATATTGCCACGCTCATGGTTTTGGTTTTGCCAGTATACAGTAACACGGAAGCGCTCAGCTCGTTGATGCAGGTGATCCAGCTTAGTATGGCGCCGGACAGTACGCCGGGCATCATAATGCGGGTCGTAACCTTGAGGAAGGAGGCGAGTTCGGAATCGCCAAGGCCTATGGCCGCTTCTTCCGTGCTGACGGCAATCTGATAGAGAATCGCCGAACTGGATCGAATGGTATAGGATATTCGCCGAATCACAAAAGTGATGACAATAATCGCCGATGTACCGGCCAGAAGCAGAGGCCGCTTGTTGAAAGCGAGCAGCAATGTTATACCGAGAACAGATCCGGGAATAACGTAGGGGAACATAGAGATCGTATCCAGAACCGAGCTTGCGATATTCTTTCGGCGCACGGCAAGATAGGCAATCAGCATCCCAAGAACGACAATGATCAACAACGCCAGCAGTGCGAACCGATAGGTGTTGAGAATAGCGTCGGCAGATTTGGAGAGAATCTTGGTGTAACTGTCCAGCGAAAATTCCATGAGGAAAACAGGTCCGCTGGTTTTGAGGAAAGAGGTGAAAATTACCGTCGCCTGCGGAATAATTGCCAGAAGAACAAACGAATAACAGAACAGATGAGCGAGGACATTTTTCCATCCCCGCATGCGCTTGGGCTGAATCGGCTTCAGAGAACTCATTACATAAGACTTTGTGCCAACCACATATTTTTGCAGGAGAAACACAACCGCCGTGAGGAACACCAAAATCACGCTGATTGACGCCGCAAAATTTGCGGAACCGCCAACCTCGCTGATAAACTCATTGTAAATCATGACCGGCATGGTCATGTACCCCTCGCCGATCAGCATCGGCGTGGCGAAATCCGCCAGCGCGTTGATAAATACCAGTAGCGCGCCCGCCATGGCGGTGGGCAGCACCAGCGGCAAAACGATAGTGAACAGCTTTCTCAGTGGATGGCATCCAAGCCCCTCAGCCGCTTCCACGAGCGAGACATCCAGCTTTTTTAAGGCGCCGGACACGTATATGAAAATGAACGGAAACAGCTTGAGAGTGAATACAAGCAAAATACCGTTGAAGCCGTAAACGCTGGGCATGGTAACCCCGAAAATAGATCGCAGGAAATTGGTGCAGAAGCCATTTCTCCCAAAAAGCAAAATCCAGGAGTAAGCGCCGATAAACGGCGGCGACAGCATGGATATAATAATGAGAATTTGCAAAAAATCCTTGCCGCGAATTTTTACGACGGACATGATGTAAGCGAGGGGAATACCTACCAGCATGGTAAGAACAGTGACGCAGATCGTGACTTTAAAACTGTTGAACAGACTGTTGTAGTAGTATCTCTTTGTAAAAAAGGTTATAAAATGCTTTAAAGTGAACGCGCCTGTCGTAATGTCCTGAAAACTGCCGCTGAACAGAGAACTGAGAGGATATATCAGAAAAATCGCAAATAATATATAGGAGGCGATCAACACCCAGAACCAGAAACTGCGCAATTGGAGTTTGTCAGCTCCCAAATCGCACTACCCCCTCTATCAGGCTATGGCCGCCGGTTTGGTCAAAAACATTAATTTTTTCAGGCGCTACCGAAAACCAGACTTCCTGCCCGTCTGTCAGGAATTCCGCGTCAGCGCGCAGGTCCTGCACAAATTCCATCTCTTGGCCTTCCACGATTAATTGGTAGTTGACATAGCGGCCCAGAAAAGTGCTGGTTCGCACGGTTCCACGAATGCCGTCGCCCTCCGGCGCCTGTACAAAATCTTCCGGGCGCACGGAAACTCTTACTTTTTCTCCGGCTTTCACATCATTTTTCAGCTGCTTTATAGGTACCGTATAGCCGTTGGAGAATTCGAGGGTCTTTTCCGCGCCAGACTGGCCGACCACGGCGTCGAATAAATTGGAAAAACCGATAAACGTAGCGACAAAAACATTATACGGCCGTTGGTAAATGCCGCGCGGCGTGCCTACCTGCATAATCACGCCCTTATCCATGATGGCGATGCGGTCGGAAATTGCGAGCGCCTCCTCCTGATCATGCGTGACATAGATCGTTGTGATACCGACGGAACGCTGAATTTCGCGGATTGTGCCGCGCATCTCCACCCGCAGTTTGGCATCCAGATTGGACAGCGGCTCGTCCATCAGAAGGACTTTCGGGTTGATAACGATAGCGCGCGCCAGCGCGACACGTTGCTGCTGACCTCCCGATAGTCTCTCCGGCGGACTGTCGCGGTATTCCTCTATTTTTACGCGGGCAAGAATTTCATCGGTACGCGCTTTCAGTTCCTGCTTCGGCGTCTTGCGTAAGCGTAAGCCATATTCAACGTTTTTTCCTACCGTCATGTGCGGGAAGATAGCGTAATTCTGAAAAACCATTCCAATGTTTCGTTTGTTCGCCGGGATTTGGTTGATTACAATATTATCAAAGAGAATCTCGCCGCTCTCGATCGAATTGAATCCAGCCACCATGCGTAACAATGTAGTTTTTCCGCATCCTGACGGGCCGAGCAGCGTGAAAAATTCGCCGTTACGGACCTCCAGGGATAACGCGGGAATTACAACATTTTTAGCATATTTTTTGACGACATTGGAAAATGTAATGGCCGTACTCATTCTACATTCTCCCTCTCACTGATATTCCGATACTTTACAGAATCCTGCCGAAACATTACATTTCAGCAGGATTCTGACACGATAACGCGACTATTTAAATTATACCGACTTCCTGATCAGGAATTTACCAGCAAATCCTTGAATTTGTCAAGCACCGCCTGCTTGTTGTCGTTCACATAATCCGGATCGTCCTGCAAAAGTGTGATTTTTTCAAACGGAACAAGTCCTTCCGGACTGGGAACATCGGAACGCGAGGAGCGGCGGTAAAGCGGCGCCTGCGTCATAATTGTCTGATATTCCTTGCTTGTGAACAGATCGACGAATTTTTTTGCGTTCTCAAGATTCGGCGCGTTTTTGATGATCGCCACACCGCCCGGTTGAGAGATTACGCCCTCCTTCATATAGACGATGTCGACAGGAGCGCCGTTTTGTTTGTAGGAGTAAGCGATGGCCTCATATGAAAGCCCCACCGGATATTCGCCGTCCGCAACGCCGCGGAATACCGCGCCCGAAGTACTCAAAATCTTGCCGTCCAACGCCTGAACAAACTGCCGCATGTAGTCCCACCCCTGATCGGGATCGCCGTTGCCCATCGCGTAAAGCTGATTCATCATATGCTCAAAAGCAGAGGAGGCTTTTGTCGGATCCGAGTGAGCGATCCGCCCTTTCAGTTCCGGGTTCAAAAGGTCAGCATAACCTTCCATGCGAATGCCGGCGATTTTGTCCGTATTTACCATCAGCACGCTGGTAACAAGTTCGGTGGAGGTGACATGACCGGTGCGGTTTTTATATTCCGGAAACATAAATTCCTCGTTGGGAGAAAGATAGCTCTCGAACAGCTCCCGCTTTGGAACATAGTTGCCGTCGGCGGTACCGCCGATCAGTACGTCGCCCAGCGGGGTATCGCCTTCAGATTCAATACGCTTGATCAATTCGCCTGTACCCGCTTCCACCAATTCGACGGTCACTCCGGTATGCTCCTCGTAATACGGAATGAATGACTCAAGAATGTCGGCCGTGATGGAAGCGTACAGCACCAGCTTGCCGCTCTCGCCGGCTTGGGAACCGGCGTTTGTTTCCGCCGCGGAAGAAGGCGAAACACCGGAACCGCAGCCTGCCAAGATTGCCGCAATCATGCCCGCAGATACCAGAACCGAGAGAAAACGCTTGGTAAATTGCATTTGAAACACTCCTCTATTATTTGATATAGACAACACATATTTAACATTTAATATCGAAATATCGGTACATTGTTTCATTGTTCGACGATTGCTTTCAATTGCTTACACTACCACACAATTCCTTTATCTGTCAAATTATCTGCCATATCGCGCTGCCGCCGCTATTTCGCCCAGCTTCGGAATCTGTGTTATAATCGGCTTACCGTTACGTAAATATTCAAAAGGGGTGTCGAAGATGTATAAGGTATTTTTGCTGTCCATGTTGGTTTCGCTGCTGGTTTTATCGTCAGCGAACGGCGCGTCCGCGGCGGCGGTCGGTTATCACATGAAGACGGACGTATTGGCGGTCGGCCAGCGCGTGATCTCGGTAAGCGTGGAGTACGGCAATCCGCTGAACGGGGCGCGGCTTGCCGGGGATACGTTCAGCGTGACGGTCGACGCGGCCGGCGACGGTGTGGCTGTGGAAGTCCCGATAATAGAGACGTTCGTCTCGGCTTCCGTGGACGGCGGTACGCCGTCCGACGGCAAGTACGCGATTATCCGTTTCGATCCTTGGGTTGACCCGGCGGACACGCGGCGTTTCAACGAAGGGGCTTTTCTCACCGAACTGAGGGACCTGAACTATAACGTGACTCAAAAGAAACCGCTGATGTACGCCGACGGTTCGTTCGAAAACGCGTCGGACGTTTCTATACCCAAAAAGGGGCAATATGACAATATAATAAGCGATTTTGCCGCCAAGTCGTTCGAAAGCGACGGAGCCGCGCTGAATTACAGACTTTATACGCCCGAAAAACGCAAAGGCGAGAAATATCCGCTGGTGCTCGCCCTGCATGGGGCCGGCGAAGCCGGAGATTCCAATACGGCGCACATTACCGCGAACATCGTCGCCGCGGCGTGGGCGATGCCCGAAGTTCAAATGAAACATCCCGCTTATGTGCTTGCCCCGCAGGTCCCGAAATCGATCTACGAGAACGGGCGTTTCTGGGCGGATCGCGCCAACGAGTCCCGCACCGTGGCACTGATCGAATATTTGCTCGCGAACGAACCCATAGACCCGGCGAGAGTCTATGTGTCGGGTTTATCGATGGGCGGATACGGCACGTGGAACATGATTGCCGACCACCCGGACATTTTCGCGGCGGCCATGCCGATATGCGGTTTCTTCGGTTTCGAAAAGGGCCATTTTGGACCGAACAGACCCAACGACGGCAACCCAGAACCTGTCTTGCCCGCGCCGTCAGTTTACAGCGCGGATGAACTGAAAGAACTGCTGGAGCCGGCGAAGGATTTACCGATACGGATTTTTCACGCCGCGGACGATAACATGGTGAACGCCGAGAACAGCCGGACGGCTTTCGAGGCTTTGAAAGCTCTCGGCGCGGACGTCGCTTACACGGAATATCCCGCGGAGTTCTCCGGGATCGTATCGTCGGGAAATCCGCACAATTCGTGGGAAGCCGTTTACACGGACATGGACAATATCGACTGGCTGTTTTCGAATGTGAAGAAGCGATAAACACGAACGGCAATCGGCGGCGGAACCCCGCATGTCCGCCGCCGATCGCCCATCGAACATATTCGGCGCACATAAAGCTGCCAATCTTGCGGCGGCAAAATTTTCCCCACAAAATTTTTATTGACAAAACGGCATATCTACTGTAAATTTTTCCGATAAACCGCTGGTTTTTCTCGAAACAACCAAGCTGTTTAGCGTATGTAATCATCTGTCATTGGGAGGTAATATCGGCATGAAGAAGATACTCGCGCTGTTTGTAGCTGTGGTTTTGTGTTTTTGCGCCTGGCCCGCTTTCGCCTCGGACGCGTCGCCAATAAAGATAGGGGTCATCGCCCCGCTCACCGGGCCCGTCGCCGTATACGGCACCGCCACGGCGAACGGGATACTGCTCTACGCCAAGGTAATCAACGCCGCCGGAGGACTGAACGGGCATCCGGT
>JAISDQ010000151.1 GCA_031264605.1 Synergistaceae bacterium
ATGCTCACTATGTCGCCCGTCGCCGAAAAATTCCCCGCTTCGATTCCGGTGTGGACGATACTGTCGAAGGCTGATTTGGCGGACGAGGCGTCCACCTCAAAATGGCTGAGGCATTTTAAGGAACTTGGCCGCCCGGTCTGGCCGCTCGATCTCCGTAAGGACATTCCCGATTCGTTGAAAAAATCCATCGCGGCGCTGGCCCCGTCGTCGTCGTATCGCCGAAATTACAGAGAAGCGCGCGTCGCGGTGGTCGGAGCGCCGAACGTCGGAAAATCGACTTTCCTGAACAGGCTCGTTGGCCGCAGGGCGGCTCCGGTAGGCGGTATCCCGGGCGTCACTAAAGGCGTGTCGTGGTTTAAGGGGGCCGGCTGTATAGTGGCCGATTCTCCCGGCATTTTGGACCCACGCTCGGACGCCTGGGTGCAGAGAATGCTCTCATGGCTGTCGTCATCCAGAGGACAGGTGATAGGAGCGTGGGACGATCTGGCGCGCGAGTGCGTCGATTACCTGCAGTCGAGAAATATCGCCTCCAACGCGCTTTCGGCATGGGGAGTCGAGCCCGGCGGAACCCCGTCTGAGGTGTTGGAGCGCATAGGCCGCAGGCTGGGCAAACTTCTGCCCGGCGGAAACGTCGACGTCGCCGCGGCGGGACGCGCTTTCATCGACGCGGTAGCGTCCGGCAAATTGGGCAGGCTCAGCCTGGAGACGCCCGATTCTCCGGCAGTCCGCGCGGGATGCCCGTGACAGTCGCCGGAGTGGACGAAGCGGGACGGGGGCCGATAGCCGGCCCCGTCGTAGCGGCAGCCGCGGTTCTGACTCCGCCGCAGTTCAGAGTGCTTTTGTCCGAGGGGCTGAACGATTCCAAAAAACTTTCCGCGCCGAAGCGCGAACGCCTCTTTGCCCGCATGGGGGAACTCGGCGTCGTGTGGGCCGCTCAGGCTGCGTCGAACGTGAGGATCGACAGCACAAACATACTGGCGTCGACTCTCTGGGCGATGGGGCGGGCAGTGAGACGCATCGGCCTGCCTTTGGACCTCGTGGTTGTCGACGGCAGCTCGTACATTCCCGATATACCGCGCGCGCTTCAGCGCGTGGTGCCGAAGGCCGACGCGCGGGTACCGTCGGTGATGGCGGCCTCCGTCATAGCCAAAGTACTCAGGGACAGGGCGATGACCGCCCTGCACAGATTTTTTCCCGAATACGGTTTCGATAAACACAAGGGTTATCCCACGGCTTTTCACAGACGAATGGTCGATATGCTTGGGCCGTCAAGAGTACATCGGCTGTCCTTTGTTTGCTGCAAACACGTTACAATGGAGATGTCAGGAAAAGATGGCCCGCGCCAGACGGTTCTTTTCGATGATAAGTGATCATGGCTGACGTTGGCGGTCTTTCCGGCGGCGCGGTCGATCCGGGCGGCAGGGGCGCCGGCGGTATTCGCCCCCCGCAGGGCGATGGCGCGCCGGTATCGAGACCCGGCGCGCAAGTTTCGGGACGGGGCATTGCCGACGGCTCTCTCGTCGAAGGCTTGGTGACGGCCAAAGAGGGCGAAATGTACCGGGTGAAGATCGGCGCGCAGACCTTATCCGCCCGATCTACCGTGGTTTTGTTTCCGGGCCAGCGCTTCCGGGCGCTGTGGGACGCGTCAACATCGCCGCCCACTCTTCGCCTTCAGCATTCGGATACCGCCATGCTGGCCCGTTTTTCGGGCCGTGATCAGCAGGTCGCGTCGGCTCTTTTCTCCAGGGGAATGCCGGTGGATGAGGAAAACGTCGCGGAACTTCGCCGTCAGTGGCTAGCGCGCGGCGGGGATCCGGCAAAACTCGGAGCGATGGCGGAACTCTGGGCGAGAGGAGCGGAACTGACCGAGGCTAACATCGGGCTGCTCGCGTGGTACATGGCGCTCAGCCCCGAAGAAGCGGAGAGAATTTGGAAGAAGATCCGTTCCCGACTGCGGTCAAAAAAATCTTCGTCTCCGAAGGAGCTTCTGTCGGCGCTGAAAGATGGCGGCGACGCGGAGGTCGCGCGGTTTCTCGCGTCTCACGCCATTGCGGGACGCAAGGCGCGGGACGGCATAGACCCCGCGGCGCTTTTGGCGCCCGCCTGGTGGCCGATGAGCCAGGACGGCGAACCGAAGAGAGCCAGGGTGGCTTTCTCGGGCGAACATCACGGCGAGCGGAGGGTATGGCGTTGCGCGTTCGGTTTCGAAGGCTCTTCTCTCGGGCCGGTGAGCGGCGACGTCGTGAGCGACGGAACGTCCGTATCGATAAACATACGTCTCGAAACCGAAAGACGCATCGAAAAAGTGAGGGCTGGGCTCGATGGGCTGAGGAAGGAACTTGCCGAGATACCTTTGAACATACAATATCTCGGGGCGAGCGTCGCGTTGCGGGACGAGACTGCGGCGGACGAGCGCCGCGGACTGGACATGGAGATATAGGCGGCGCGCGGCATGAAAAAAGCGGCGGCGTTGAGATATGATGAACGGCGGGATGCCCTGCCAAAAGTGACGGCTCAGGGGCGGGGGAAAACGGCGGAACGGATAATAGATATAGCGGTCGAGGCTGAAGTCCCGATAATCGAGGACGCCGCGCTTGTGAGCGCTCTTTTGATGCTCGAACTCGGAGACGAAATTCCGGTCGAATTATATAGGATGGTGGCTAAAATACTCACTTTTCTCTATGAAATGGACAAACAGGACGATCTTTCTTGAACCATCTCGAATTGGGAACGGGCGGAGAGAATATGGCCGCTTCATATCTGGAGCGGATGGGATGGAGGATACTGGGCAGGAACGTACGTATCGGCAGAGGCGAACTCGATATCATAGCCGCCGACGGCTGCGAATTGGTGATAGTCGAGGTCAGGACGCGCAAAATAGGCGAGATTTCCCCGTCTGAGACCACCGTCGGTCCCAAAAAGATAAAAAATTTACTCAAGACGGCGCGGCGTTACGTTGATTCCATCGCGTACGGCGGCAATTGGCGCATCGACGTCGCGGCCGTTACCGTGACGTCCCGAGGCGAATGGCGCGTTGAGATTTTCGGAGACGTAACGCAGGGCATGGAAGGCGGTTATATGGGATGAAGGGGATATGCGGGATAGCTCTCAAGGGCACGCAGGCTCTCGCGATAGAAGTGGAGGTAGAAATTACCGGAGGGCTGTTTTCGATCACGGTCGTCGGTTTGCCCGACACGGCCGTAAAGGAAGCGCGGGAGAGGGTGCGCGCGGCATTGAGGGGACTGGGAATCACGCTGAGGGGGCGTATCGCCATAAATCTCGCGCCCGCGGATTTCCCCAAGGAGGGCGCTCTCCTCGACCTTCCGATGGCGATAGGCCTGGCCCGCGCGTCCGGGCGAATCGAGCTGGAAAAAAACGCCGTTTTTATGGGAGAACTCGCGCTCGACGGCCGCCTCAGATGGGTGAGGGGCGCGGTGCCCGCCGCGGTGCTCGCGCGCGACACCAAAACGCCTCTGTTCGTTCCCCGGGATAACGAGGGGGAGGTCGCGCTCGTGGACGGCGTCGAGGCTTACGCTGTCGACAGCCTTCTCGACGTCATTCTGCACCTGAGAGGCGAAAAGACGCTGCCCCGCATCGAGCACAAACTGGCCGCGGACGAGGATATATCGGCTGAGACGGATTTAGAGGACATAAAAGGGCAGTTCGCGGCGAAACGGGCTATCGAGATAGCCGCCGCCGGGCATCACAACCTCCTGATGACCGGTTCGCCCGGCTCGGGAAAGACTCTTCTGGCCCGCGCTATGAAGGGTATTCTGCCTCCGCTGTCCGATGAGGAGATGATGGAGGTGCTGCTCGTGAGAAGCACGGCGGGCATGCCCTTCGAAGCCAGCCGGGCGCGGCCTTTCCGCTCCGCGCATCACACGGCGAGTTCGGTCGCCATCTGCGGCGGAGGGGCAAACATGAGACCGGGCGAAGTGTCGCTCGCCAACAGAGGGGTGCTGTTTCTCGACGAATTTCCGGAGTTCTCGCGCGATGTTCTGGAGGCGCTCAGAGAGCCTCTCGAAGACGGATCGATTACGGTAAGCAGGGCGGCCGGCAGCGTCACCTATCCGGCGCGCGTACTTCTCGTCACCGCCTGCAATCCCTGCCCCTGCGGTTACAGCGGCGATCCGGCGGAGCGCTGCAGGTGTTCGCAGGGGGATTTGGACAGATACAGAAGGAAGCTCTCGGGCCCCATACTCGACAGGATAGACCTTCACGTCTCAGTGCCGCGCCTGTCCCCGGAAGAACTGATTTCGCTCGGCGGCGGCGGGGAAAACAGCGCCGCGGTAAGAGCGCGCGTTCAGTCCGCACGGGAAATACAGCGAAAAAGATGGAAGGAACTCGGCTTTCATTGCAACGCGGAACTTCCCGAACGGGCGCTCAGGCGCAACGTCAAACTGGAGGACGACGTCAGGCCCTTCCTCGCCGACGCGATGAAAAGCGCGCGCATGTCGGGGCGCGGATTTTCGCGCATACTGAGGGTCGCCCAGACTATCGCCGACCTGGAAGGCACGGATAAAATCTCCGTGCGGCACGCCGCCGAGAGCATGTCGTACCGCGAGGAAGCGGCCTTCGGGAATTACGGGTGGAGAAAGTGAGCGATACTTCCATGATACGTTCGCTGATGCTGCTCAACAAGTGCGCGCACTACGACGTCCGAACGTGGAAACGCTTCGAGGCTTTGGGGCTGCCGCCGGAAGCGTTCATCGACGAGAGCCCTTCGGTATGGGACAGGCTCGATATCACCGAAAGAAACAAGGACATAATGTCACGCGCGCTGTCGTCCGGTTGGATCGACCGCGAACTCGAAACTTGCGACCGGCTTGGCGTAAAGCTGGCGACGTTCGGTGACGCGATGTTCCCGCCCGCTCTTCTCAAAATCAAAAACGCCCCTCTGCTGCTCTACGTCAAAGGCAATATGCCGCCTTCCGAAAACAAGGCCATAGCCGTCGTCGGCACTCGCCGGTGTTCGGCCTACGGCGAACGCGCGGCCCGCGCCATAGGCTCGCGCGCGGCGGAGCGCGGGTGGAACGTGATAAGCGGCGGAGCCAAAGGCATAGACGGCGCGGCTCACGCGGGATGTATCGAACTGGGCGGAGTCACCGCCGCGGTCCTCGGTACCGGAGTCAACGTGGTTTATCCGTCGGAACACGCGGACCTTTTCGCCCGGATTCTCGACAAGGGAGCGCTCTGTTCGGAATTTCCGCTTGGCGAGAAGGGGGAGTCGTGGCATTTTCCGCGGCGAAACAGGATAATAGTGGGATTCGCGTCCAAAATAGTCGTCGTGGAAGCGCCGCACAAAAGTGGCGCGATGATTACGGCCGCTCTCTCGGCCGAGGAGGGGCGGGAGGTCTGGGCCGTGCCGGGCAGAATAGACGACGGCCGCTGCGCCGGTTCGAACCGGCTCATTTTCGACGGCGCCATGCCGCTGATCGATCTGGAACTGCTGTTCGGCTCGAAATCCCAGTACGCGGAGACATATCTTTTCACCGACGAAGAGACGGAGCCGCCGGCGCGGCCGGAACGGAAATCTCTCACGGACAGGGAGAGAAAAATATTGTCGCTGCTGGCGATTCATCCCGACAATACTATTGACAACCTGGCTGGTGAAGCTAAAATGAGCGCCGCTGAAGTATTTCAAATGATAACCGTGATGTCCCTGCGCGGCCTTGTCTTTTCCTCAGGCCCGGGGCGTTACAGCTCTTACGATTGAAATGGGGCGGGAGGGGAAGCCATGAACACGAGGATATTGTCTAAAGAGGAAAAAGAAGCGCTGTCCCCGGACGCGACGGAGTCGATCTACAAATATCTCAACAGCGATTACTGTCCGGCGGATATACTCGAAAAGACCCTTCTTCACGCGGTGATAATCTCTAAACTCAACCAATGTCTCGTGGACGCGAATACCCTTTCTTTCCTCATCGAAAAGATATCCGAACACGAGGGATTCCCTGTATTCGATCCCGATCGGGAAGGCGACGGGGCGGCAAACAGGTATTGTTGAGGAGGACCGGAGTTGGCGAGGGAAACCAAATCCAAGGCTGAAAAAGAAATCAAATCGGAAAAGGCGAACAGTAAATCAAAAGCAAGGACGTCATCCACAAAAACCGCAAAACCGCAGGCAAAATCTCCGGCTAAATCGGTAAAAAGTAAGGCGTCGCTCCCAAAAAAGAAAACGAGCGCCGATCTGAAAAGTATCGCGGCGTCCTCTTCGGGGAAGACGCTCGTCATAGTGGAGTCCCCCGCCAAAGCGCACACTCTGGAGAAGATATTGGGGCGTTCGTATCGTGTGGCGGCAAGCGTGGGACATGTGCGAGACCTCCCCAAAGGCAGGATAGCGGTGGACGTCGAACACGATTTCCAGCCCGAGTATATCAATGTGCGAGGCAAAAGCGACATAATAAAATCTCTCAAAGCGGCTTCCGGCGCCAGCGCGCGAACGTTATTGGCCTCCGACCCCGACCGCGAGGGGGAAGCCATCGCGTGGCACCTCGCGATGATCCTCGGTATAGACCCTTCCTCCGAATGCCGCATACGCATGCAGGAGATCACCGAGCACGGAGTCAAAAACGCGGTGGCCAACCCCGATCGCATCGACATGAACCTGGTGGACGCGCAGCAGTCGAGGCGCGTATTGGATCGTCTTGTCGGTTACAATTTGAGCCCGCTCCTATGGTACAAATTGCAGAGGGGACTTTCAGCCGGCAGGGTTCAGTCCGTAGCGCTCCGCATAATCTGCGAGCGCGAGGACGAGATAGAGGCGTTCGTGCCCGAGGAATACTGGCTCATCGACGTCAACGCCTCGTCCGGAGACCGGCGCTATACGATGCGGGTCGATAAGAAAGGGGGCAAAAAATTTGTCCCCGCCAATCTCACCGAATCGCTCGAGGCCGAGGAGGCCATAAAGAACAACAAAATCACCGTCGACGCTTTCAGGATAAAGGAGACCAGACGCGCCCCGCTGCCCCCCTTTAAAACCAGCGTTTTGCAGCAGGAAGCGTCGCGCAGGCTCGGATTTTCCCCGCGCCGCACTATGCGGATAGCCCAGTCGCTTTACGAGGGAGTGGAAATCCCCGGCAGGGGGCCCGTGGGCCTCATCACGTACATGCGCACCGACAGCCTGCGTCTCGCCCCGGAGGCCATAGACGCGTCGCGCGCTTTCATAGCGAAAAACATGGGATCGGACTATCTGCCGGAACGTCCTAACCTCTACACGCCGAAAGGACGCGCCCAGGACGCGCACGAAGCCATTCGAGCCACGGACGCGTCGCTCGCCCCCGAATCCGTAAAACCGCACCTCGCTCCCGATCAATTCAAGCTGTACGACCTGATATGGAGAAGGTTCGTGGCGAGCCAGATGTCGCCCGCCAGGGTCGCCCGCTCGACGGCGGAGGCCTCGTCGGGAGAGTACGGCATGAAGCAGGATGGCGTGACAGTGCTCTTTGACGGCTGGGGAAAAGTCTGGCCTCTGGGGATAAAAGACACCGTCATTCCGCCCGCCGTGCCAGGGGAAGAGCTGGCTCTCGACGGAGTGACCCGCGAGCAGAAATTCACCCAGCCGCCTGCGCGTTACACCGACGCCGGGCTGGTCAAGGTCCTCGAGGAAAAGGGCAAGATCT
>JAISDQ010000152.1 GCA_031264605.1 Synergistaceae bacterium
GCGAGTTCGTCCGCGGTGACGATACGGGCCGCGTAATGGCCGGTCGTCAGCAGTCTGGCCTCGATGTTCGATTTCAGGTAATCGACGATGCGCGTCAGGGAGAAACTGGTGTAAATGGCGATGAGCAGCACAGTAAAAGCCGAGACCGAGAACAAAGGGATCACTAGACGATTTCGCGGAATTTTTTTCATAATGTGCGATTATCCCTCTTTTATCATGCGGGACGGCGCGAAGCGCGGCTATCCCGAAAATGCGCCGCAAACAACTTTCTCCGCCGCGGTTACCCGGCGAATGCCCGCAATCGCCGCGGGGCGCTCCGGCAATCACGATCATGACGTTATTGTAGAACTAAAACGCCAAGTATTCAAATTTGCCGCCATATTTTTTCGCGTTCTGTCGCGGCGGGAAACGGCGGATGTTCCCGCCGCGCGGGAAAACTTCGGATGACGTCGTAGCGGACGCCAAACGCCGGTTTCCGGCGCAAGATTCCGTCCGCAATTGAAACAGTATTCAGATGGTATTGATATGCTAGGCAAAGTTTGGTACATTTGTAACGCTATCGAGTTCCATATTTAAAGGAGGAGATTTTTTCATGGAGAACGGGAATTACAAATTCGAGACGATTCAGGTTCACGCGGGACAGGAGCGACCGGATCCGGCGACCGACGCGAGGGCGGTCCCCATTTATCAGACCACGTCGTACGTCTTTCCCAGCTCGAAATCGGCCGCCGACAGGTTCGCTCTCACCGAAACGGGCAACATCTACACTAGGATAATGAATCCCACCTGGGACGTTTTCGAGAGACGCATGGCCGCCCTCGAAAACGGCGCGGCGGCGCTCGCGACGTCGTCGGGCGCCGCGGCTATGACCTACTCGGTGCAGAACATCGCCCGCGGCGGCGACCACATAGTCTCGGACAATCAGATATATGGGGGAACCTACAACCTTTTCGCCAACACGTTCAGGGACATGGGGATAGAGGTCACGTTCATCGACGGATACGACCCCTCGGCGTTCGAGCGCGCCATCAGGCCCAACACCAAAGCGCTGTTCTTCGAGACCATAGGCAACCCCAACGCCAGCGTCATCGATATCGAAGCCGTGGCGGAGATAGCCCACAGGCACGGCATACCGGTCATCGTCGACAGCACTTTCGCCACGCCTTACCTGCTGCGCCCCATCGAGTACGGGGCTGACATAGTCGTTCACTCGGCAACCAAATTCATAGGCGGGCACGGCACCTCCATAGGCGGAGTAATAGTCGACGGCGGCAAATTCGACTGGGCGCAGAACGACAAGTTCCCCGGACTGAGCAGGCCGAACCCCAGCTATCACGGCGTAGTATTCACCGACGCGGTGAAAAACCTGGCGTACATAATCAAAGCCAGGACGACGCTGCTGCGCGACACCGGTTCCGCCCTGTCGCCGTTCAACGCGTTCCTTTTCCTTCAGGGACTCGAAACCCTCTCGCTGCGGGTGGAGCGGCACGTCGAAAATACCCTCGCCGTCGTGAAATGGCTGAAAAACCATCCCCAGGTGGAGCGCGTGAACCACCCGTCGCTTCCCGAACACCGCGACCATAAAATTTACGGGAAATATTTCCCGAAGGGCGGCGGCAGCATCTTCACCTTCGAGATAGCCGGAAACGCCGACAAGGCGAAGCGCTTCACCGAGGAACTTCGCCTGTTCTCGCTGCTGGCGAACGTGGCCGACGTGAAGTCGCTGGTCATTCATCCCGCCTCCACCACCCACTCGCAGATGAGCGAGGACGAGCTGCTGGAGTCCGGCATAAAACCGAATACCGTGCGTCTCTCCATAGGAACCGAACACATCGACGATATAATCGACGACCTCGGGCAGGGTTTCGACGCCGTGAAGTAAAATTTGGGAATTGATATTTTCGGCGCGTTTGCCGCGGGGACAGCCGTTCGATTTGATTTTTACCCCGCGCGCGTTTATAATGTACTCACGTCGTCAGATGGCGGCGCCCACATTATTTTGGCCGACGAAAATCCATTTACGCCGCAACGGCAAAGACGGAGAGATTGAGTCTTACGGGACGGCGTGGCGACGGCGGCCGAAAAAAAGGAGAGAGGTTCTGTGAAAAAAACGTTCGGTTTCATGATGGCGGTTGTATTGATCGCGGCGTTGTTCGTTCTGCCCGCTGCGGCGGCGGACAAAGTGGGATTCATTGTCGGTTCGCGCGAGCACGTGTTCTACACGCTGATTGAAAAGGGCATCAACGCGGCCGCGAAGGATCTCGGCATCGACGCGGTGGTGCTGGACGGCAATCTCGACGGAAACGTGACGAGCGACCACATCAACAACCTGGTGGCCGAGGGATGCAAGGCCGTGGCGCTCTCCTGCAACGACCCGGGCGGCACCACTCCGGCGATGGAAGCGGCCGACAGAGAGGGCGTTCCGGTGTTCACGTTCGACTGCACCAGCACTCAGACCAACGTCGTCAAGTCTTTCGTCGGCACCGACAACGTGGAGGGCGGACGCCTCGGCGGACGCGAGACCGTGCGGCTCGCGAGCGCGGGCGCGAAAGTCGGCATCATCAATTACGACGAGCCTCAGTCCTGCCTCGACAGGCGCGCGGGCTGGGAGGAAATAGTGAAAGCCTCCGACAAGAACCTCAAGATAATCGAAGTCGGCAACTACGTCGGCGACGCGTCCAAGGCCGAGCAGCTCATGACCGACGCGCTGACCCAGAATCCTGACCTCGAAGTCGTGTTCACGGTCGGCGACCCCGCGGCGGCCGGCGCGCTGGCGGCCATCAAAGCGGCGGGAGCATCGACCAAAATAATCGGCTTCGACGGAAACCCCGAGGCCAAAGCGGCTATGCTCGACGCGGAGAACGGCAGGTTCTGGGTCTCCGAGATATCGCAGAACCCAGACGCCATCGGCCGTCAGATAACCGAGCAGATAGCGAAATACCTCGGTACCGGCAAGGTGGATTCCGAAGTCATAATGATATCCCCGTACATCATCACCAAAGAGAACGCGGCCGACTGACAGGCCCCGCGTACGGGCAAACTATCGAATTGAGCGACGGCGTGCCCGGGCAGAATATCTGTTCGGGCACTTTTTCGAAGGGCATTTTACGAAGGACGCGCGTCAAGCGCGGAAGAACTGCATGAAAGCGAAGGGGCCGGATACGATGGAGCCTTATTTGCGGGTAAAGAACATCGGGAAAACATTCCCGGGCGTGATTGCCCTGAACGACGTCTCAGCCGACTTTTACGCCGGCGAGGTTCACGCGCTGGTCGGAGAGAACGGCGCGGGAAAATCCACTCTGATCAAGATAATATCGGGAGTCTACACCCCAACCGAGGGCGAAGTGCTGCTCGGCGGGCAGGCGGCCGGAATCGAAACGCCGCGCCAGGCCCTCGACAAGGGCATCGCGGTGATCCATCAGGAGTTGAGCATAGCGAACGATCTGACGGTGGCCGAAAATATCTTCCTCGGCGAGGAGCCCCGGATAAAGGGGGGCATGTTCCTCGACCGTAAGAAGATGAACGCGGACGCGCAGAAAGTGCTCGATTTCATGAAAGTCAGCATCCGCGCGGGCGACGTGGCGCGGCGTCTTACGGCCGCCCAGCAGCAGATGGTGGAAATAGCCAAGGTAATCACCAAAGAAACCAAAATCGTCATCATGGACGAACCTACGTCGTCGCTGTCCGAACACGAGATTTCGTCTCTTTTCGAACAGGTCGCGATACTGAAGAAGCGCGGCGTCGCCGTCATTTACATCACGCACCGGCTCAAGGAACTTTTCATGATATGCGACAAGGTCACCGTCATGCGCGACGGCTGCGTCGTGAACACGTTTAAGATAGACGGCGTGACTGAGCGGGAAATCGTATCGAACATGGTCGGCCGCGAGATGAAGGACTATTACGTCCGCACCGTCCACACGAAGGGGCGCGAGATGCTGAGGGTGGAAAACCTCTCGATGGAAGGGGTTTTCAAAAATATCTCCTTCGCGGCCCATTCGGGAGAGATATTGGGCATATACGGCCTGATAGGCGCCGGGCGGACGGAGGTCATGGAGTCGATTTTCGGCGCGCGCGGCGTCACGTCCGGCAAAATTTTCGTGGAAGGAAAAGAAGCGCGTTTCTCCTCGCCAAGGGACGCGATAGCGTCGAGCATCGGACTCGTAACCGAGGACCGGAGAAGAACCGGCCTCATGCTCGACGCGCTAGTGAAGGACAACATGGTCCTCCCCAGTCTGGTTCAGCATCAAAAACGGGGAGGTTTCCTCGACATAAAATGGGAGACGGAGACGGCGGCCGAATACGTCGAAAAGATGAAGGTCAAGACTCCGTCGATAAACACCGTCATCCGCACGCTCTCGGGCGGCAACCAGCAGAAGGTCATCCTCGCGAAATGGATGATAGCGAACTCGAACATCCTGATACTCGACGAGCCGACGCGCGGAATAGACGTCAACGCGAAGGCCGAATTCTACACGCTTATGAACGCGTTTGTGGAAAACGGCGGATGTATTATGGCCGTATCCTCGGAACTGCCCGAGATAATGGGCATCAGCGACAGGATACTGGTCATGCGCGAAGGTCTCATTTCCGGCGAACTCTCGCACGATGAGGCGAGCGAACAGGGCATCATCGAACTCGCCAGCCTCCACAGCGGAATATGAGCCCCTGTTTTCAAATCGATACAAAAAGGCGGTGACGTCAGTGAGCAAAATAAAAATCTGGCTCGAAAAAAACATGATAATCCTGTTCCTCGTAATCCTGTGCGTCGGCTTCGGACTGTCCAACGACACCTTCCGGACTTCCAAGAACCTCTTCAACCTCACGTCCCAGATGGCCATAAACGCCCTGCTGTCGGCCGGGCTCACGTACGTCATCATCCTGGGCGGCATAGACATATCGGTCGGCTCGGTCGCCGCGCTGGCGGGCGTAATCTCCTGTATCGTCGGCCTCAAATTCCCTAACATGAGCACGCTGGGAGGCATAGTCATAATAATCGCCTCCGCCGTCGTGGTAGGGGGTTTATGCGGACTGTTCAACGGCGTCGTAATAACGCAGTTCAACGTCGTGCCCATGATAACCACGCTCGCCACTATGACCATGGCGCGCGGGCTGACATACATCGTGACGGGCGGCACCGCAGTATTCGGCCTTCCGACGGTATTCTCGTTCCTGGGAGCCGGGCGCCTCATAAAGAACGGAACGTCCCCCAACGGCATAATACCGGTGGTGACGCTGTTCACGATAGCCGTCGTATTCATGATGCACGTGCTTCTCTCGAAAACCGTTTTCGGACGCCACGTGTACGCGAGCGGCTCCAACGCGAACGTCGCTCACCTGAGCGGCATCAGCGTCAAAAAAGTCACGCTCGTCTCCCACGTCCTCTGCGGAATAATGGCGGCCCTGGGAGGCGTGCTGGTGGCCTCGAAGCTCCAAAACGGCCAGCCGGGCGCGTGCGACGGATACGAAATGTACGCCATCGCGTCGACGGTACTCGGGGGAACGAGCCTAGCCGGAGGCAGCGGGTCGGTCGCGCGCGCGATGTTCGGAGTCGCGATCATAGCCGTCATCAACAACGGCATGAACCTCCTGCACATCTCGTCGTACTGGCAGAAGGTGGTCATAGGAACTATAATACTTCTCGCGGTCATACTGGATATGGCGCAGAAGAAAAAGAAAGCCTGATCTTCAGAGAGAGCGAGCGCGATGAAATAATGTACGTCACATCGGAAAAATTGCTTCTTGACGCCGCCGCGGGCGGTTACGCGGTCGGCGCTTTCAACGCCGAGAACGCGGAGATGGCGTGGGCGATAATAACCGCCGCCGAGGAAGCGCGTTCGCCGGTCATCATACAGACCACGCCGGGCACGCTCAAGTACCTGCCCGAAAATTATTTCGCGGGCATGGTGAAAAACGCGGCGCAAGCCGCCTCGGTTCCCGTGGTGCTGCACCTCGATCACGGTTCGTCGTTCGAGCTGGCGAAAAGCTGCGTCGAAAACGGATATTCGTCGGTGATGATAGACGGCTCGAAACTGACCTATGAGGAAAACGCGGCGCTCACGAAACGCGTGTGCGATTACGCGCGCGAACGAGGCGTTCCCGTCGAGGGCGAAATTGGGATCATCGGCGGCAAGGAGGACACGACTCAGGCGGATTCCGGCGTTTACACCGATCCCGCGCAGGCCGCGGCTTTCGCCTCCCTCACAGGGGTTTCGTCGCTCGCGATCTCGGTGGGGACCGCGCACGGTTTCTACAAGACAACCCCAGTGCTCAACCTGGACCTCAT
>JAISDQ010000267.1 GCA_031264605.1 Synergistaceae bacterium
TTCTGTGGCTTCGGCTCTTCGCGTCTCATCCATTTAAGGAGCCTGTCAATTTCGGATTGGGCGTTCCTCAGTGGCCGCGATTCGCCGTAAGCATGGCCGCTCACCGTGAAATACCGGCCACGGTCGTATATCTCGATCGGTTCATGCTTGCGCCCCTTACCGTCCGGGATTACGCCCTTACAAAAGATGTGCAGCCCTGTGCCGCTGACGGAAACCTCCGTGTACGAATTGAACGCCTTCACTGTGCGGAGTACCCACGGCGGGGCGTCGCCGTTCTCGCCGATCACCTTGTCGAAGTCGATACCAGTGATTCCGCCGCCAGCACGGAACACGAAACCGGCCCCGCTGAATTGTCCCTGGCCGGAAGCGTATTTTTGACACACGGCGTCAAAACTCGCCCAGGTGTCCGGGTTTGTCGTGCTCGCCGGCCACCCGTTAAGACGGCAGGGCTTTTTGGATATGTGGCCGTCATCGCACGGCACACCGCGCCACATTACCCATTGAGGCAGGGCTTTCAGGTCACCGGGAATATTCTCAGACCGCACGGGAAGAAAATCAGGAGATGTCATATCAAATCACCCGCTTCCTCTCAAGACCCGACAGCCACTCATCGAGGTCAGCGCGAGGGTACAGCACACGGCCGCCGTTTCTGCCGCCTTTCGCGCCGAAGGATTCCAGCCTCACGAAAACCGGCCCCGACGTTCGACCGCCCGGAGCGCCTTCAGTTCTTGCCCGGCGCAGATACGCGGCGCTGACGCCGGTGTATTTTGCCGCGTCGCGTTCGGATAAGAGTTGCGGTAATTCAGTTATTGCCGGCTTTGTCGGTGCTGTCGTTTCGTTCGTCGTTGCGGCTAGCGCTTCGGCTTCGGCTAGCGCTCTATTCGTGCTCTGCCGTTTTTTCGCGAGGGTGTTTTTCAACATGAGAAACGCCCCCCTTCGGACACGCGCCAAGAGCAACGGGATATACGCCGGTTAAGATGTCGTGGTTTATTTCTTTTGGAGGATGTTAAAGGATAGAGATGATGTGCCCGCGCTCCGGGCCCGGGCGGGTCTGAATCGCTACTGTCTGAATCTCCGTTATCACCGCCAGAACCGCCGCCTCCTTGCGTAATTGTCGGGGGTGAAGTGGTGCGGCGTGCGCGGGAAGCGGCACGGGCACACGGTGTTGTGTGTTTAACAGGAACATCCATCGAAGGTTTGAAGTTCTGTTTCTGTTGGAGTGCCAGCACGGATTGTAAATGTTTCTTTGTTTTGGAAAACTGCTCTTCAAACTTATCCCCGAAACGCTCAAGGGCACTCTCCGCTTCCTCATTGCCGGGATTCTGATAAACAATGTCGGCCAGCCGATCATACTCAGAAGACAAGCGATGAATTTCTTCATCCTTGCATCCGGTTTTAGTCTCTAGCCACTCGATCTCATTTATTGCGATATCTAGCGCCCCCATTGTTTCAGATGGTTCAGATGATAAGCCCAATTCCATTTCGCGCCGGGCTTGCCATTCCTCCAATGTTTTTGATTCAGCGTCGATTTTCTTTTCAAGTTTATCAATAGCGATCAGGTTTTTACCGAACTCCAAAGCGGATATACCCTTCACCGCCCCAAAATGCTCCCATACGGCGTATGTCCTTTCGATCTCTTCCTCAGATGGCGGAGCTATGCCTATTACCGCACGAAACTCACAGATGAGATTACGAATGTCTTCCTGATTCTCGTTGGAAGCATTATAATTCTCACGATCACTCATTAAAATCACTCCTTTCCGCTTTCCGCCGCCTCTCGCCGGGCGGCTTTTCCTTTTTGTTACGCCAACCGCGCGAGCCCTTCATCATCGAACAACCGCGCCTCGTCCTCGCGATAGAACCGGGCCAGTTCACGCCGGATTCGCTTTGACGGCGCGGCCTTGCGGCGTTCCACCTGTGACAGCGCGCCGAGGTTCAGCCCACGTGCCCGGCACAAATCCGACAGTGACAAGCCGCCTCTGAGTTTCCGTAATAGCGTCATTTCGTGTCCCTCCTTTCTTTGAGATTTTTCAAAGGATAACCATATCGATAATAATAGTCAAGCACATAGGAGGGGGAGAAGTTTTCTAAAAATTTTCTCGGAATGTTAGAACTGTGTTAGAACAAATAAAAAAGCCCCAGAGTGGAAATCTCTGAGGCCTTGCTATTTCTGGAGCGGAAAACGGGATTCGAACCCGCGACCTACGGCTTGGAAGGCCATCGCTCTAGCCAACTGAGCTATTTCCGCATTAATCGCTGCTAAATTACAACTTCGAAATTATACATAATCAATATGGCCGTCGTCAATAACGCGGGCATATTTTTATATTGAGTCTGTCAGCTTTTTGCAGGGAAACTGATTTTACTATCTGGTGCGTGATTCAATGCGGCGTTCGTAAGCGATTGTCCTGTTGCGCGACCAGCCTTGACTTACGCGGACAATGCGGGCAGAATAAGCGTTGGGAGGTAAGCCGCCGATGGCCCAATCCGACGTTACATTGTTCGACGAAACGCCAACAATAATCGAATCTCCGCGGGAAAACGACGCGACGCTCGTTCAGCCCGCTTTACCCATGCGCGCGGCGTTGGGCGTTCTTCGCGAATTCCGCGGGTGGCAAATTATCGAACAACTTCCCACGAAGGGCTCGGAAGCCGATATTTATCTGGCCGTCACGGACAGCGGGAAGCGCGTCCTCAAACTCTACCGCCACCGCATGGAGCCAAAGCTCGAAATTTTGCGGCGCGTCACGGAAATAAGCCGCCAAAACAGCCCGTATTTCGTGGTGTTCTACGAGACGGGCTTCGACGAGGCTACGTCGCGCTGGTACGAATTGCAGGAATACATGCCGCTCGGCTCGCTGAAAGACGTTTCGGCGGACGTGAAACGCTCGGGAAATTTCGTCTCGCAGTTCATATCCGAATTGTCCGCCGCCATCCAGTGCCTTCACGGCAACGGAATAATTCATTGCGACCTCAAACCCGCCAATGTCCTCGTCCGTTCCATGGAGCCGCTCGACCTGGTGCTCACCGATTTCGGGATATCGTCCCTTTTGGCGAACGACATGTCGCAAAAGATGACCGGGCTCAAAGGCACGCCGATGTACTGGGCGCCCGAGGCGTTCAGCCGCGTCATAGGGCGTCCGTGCGACTGGTGGGCGTTCGGCATGATGCTCTTTGAAATGCTGTCAGGGACGCACCCGTTCGAAAACCTGACCGACTCCCAGATAATTCACAGGCTGACTCTCGGCGGCGTCGAAGTCCCCGAATATTTCGGCCCCGAATGGGGAATGCTAGTCAAGGGACTCTTGACCAAGGACGATTCCAAAAGATGGAGCGGGGCCGAGGTCGACCGCTGGCTCGCCGGAGCGCGCGACATGCCCGTTTACTACGAGACGCCGGGCCGGGGGCGGGCCGAGGGCGCGCGCCCGTTCCGCTTCAACGACGCGGATTACTTCACCGCGGGCGATTTGGCGACGGCGCTCGCTGAGAGCGGGGAACCGTGGAAGATGCCCGCCGACTATCTGCGCTTCATTCGCACGTGGCACGAGTCCAACGCGCGCTGGAGCGAAGCCTCGGCGATCGCGGAGGAAATGCGCGGCGATCCGGGCTTGGCCCTGTTTAGATTCGTCAACGCGAACTCGCCCTGCCCCTTCGCCCTTTTCGGCAGAAAAATCGACGCGGCCGCGATTTACGATTTCATCGGGAGAGAGAGCGACGGCGAGGCCGACGAAACGGAACGTAAAATACTGTCCATGATAAACAACG
>JAISDQ010000218.1 GCA_031264605.1 Synergistaceae bacterium
GGGGGGGGGGGGGCCCAATTTTGACGCGGGTGCCGGGAGCAACGCTCCCTGCCGGGGTTTGGGGCGGAGCTCCAAGGTTGTGTATTTTGGGGTTTATTCCCCTTCTCCGTTGAGTTTGACGGTCGCGGCCCAAATCATGTCGCCGTCGTGCGCCATTTCGGACAGCAGGTCGTTTGAAATCACGCCGTCAACCTCCATAACTGCTAGGGCTAGTCCGCTCATCTCCTTGCGGCCCAGCGAGAAATTCGCGATATTGACCGACGATTTGCCCAGCAAGTTCCCTACTTTGCCTATCACGCCCGGGCGGTCGTGGTTCTGGAACATCAATAACTGCCCGTGCGGGTTGAAATCTATGTAATAGTCGTTGACTTTGACTATATGCTGACGGCCCTCCTCGGTTATGGTTCCGGTGAGCGTCGCGTCCGAATTCTGGCTAGTTACCGCCACTTCGATCGAATTACGGTACGTGCGCGATTCGCCGAAGCTCTCTTCTATGGCGATTCCGCGCTCGGCCGCCAGAATCGGAGCTATCATGTAATTCGTCTCGGGGCCGTGAGCCGCTTCGAGCAGTCCCTTGATGAACGCCACGGTGTAGGGGCGTTTTCTGTTTCCCGGAGCGTCCTCGTCGACGAGTTTTTCGCCCCGCAGCATGACCTGACATTTTTGGGGCTGTCCGCCGTCTATTTCGACCAGCCTGGCGGCGAGTATGCCCATTTTTCTGGCGAGACGCACGAAATTTTTCTGAATGTCGTCGAGATACTGTTCCATGAAAGGCAAGTTCACGGCGTGGTTGTACCGCTCTCCGCGAAGCGCCGCCAGGGCGTTGGTGACCGCTATGCGGGCCACCTCGGTCTGCGCTTCGACCGTAGTTGCGCCCAAATGCGGGGATAACGTCACCTTATCGGCGATGTCGTCGGCGAATAGAGGGTTACCGGCGGACGGGGGTTCCTGGCTGAAAACGTCGAACGCCGCTCCGGCAAGACGCCCGTCGCGCAGCGCCTGGGCGCACGCCGCCTCGTCGACTATGCCCCCGCGCGCGCAGTTTATCAGGTACGAACCCTGTTTCATAGCTCTCAGCATCTTCTCGTTTATGACGCAGCGCGTCTCGTTCGTGATGGGAACGTGAACCGTGACGACATCGGCGAGCGAGAGCGCTCCCGCAAGGTCGGTCATTCTCTGGAAACCGAGTTCCTGCGTCCTCTTTTCGGATACATAGGGATCTAGGCCAAGCACTTCCATGCCGAAGGATCGGCACCTGATCCCAACCTGAGTGCCAATCCTTCCCAAACCGACAATGAGGATTTTTTTGCCGTTCAACTGATGCCCGGTGAATCTCTTGCGGTTCCATTCGCCCTGGACGAGAGAGGAATGAGCCTGCGGGACGTGCCTCATCATGGCAAGCATCAGCGCCATGGTCTGCTCGGCCGCGGCCAGCGTATTGCCGGTTGGGGCGTTTATCACTACGATCCCGCGCCTGCTCGCTTCCTGAATATCGACGTTGTCGACCCCGACGCCCGCGCGGGCGATTACTTTGAGCCGTTTGGCGGCGTCGATCGCCGCTTTGTCCATCGATGTTCCGCTTCTCGTGATTATCGCGTCGTAGTTTTCGATTACCTCCAGGAGTTCCTGCCTCGACAGTCCGACCTTCACGTCAGCTTCGGCGTCGGTCGTTTCACGCAATATGCGTATCCCTTCGTCGCCTAGAGCTTCCGGTATCAGTATCCTGAATTTTTTACCGCTCACTTCATTTCGCCTCCCAAACTTCATAAGCCCGCCGCATGAAGTCCCCGGCGCCGCGGCGCGCGTCGCCAAGCGCGGCGTAGAGACTGCCCAGGACCAATGAAATTTCGGGCCACCTGACGTCGTGGTAATGGGACATTCTTATCAGCTTTCCCTTGAATTTACCCTGTCCTCCCGCCGGTTCGACGCCCATGGATTTCAGCGATTTCAAAATAGAATTGGTCTCTCCCGACGGGTGAAAGAAAGAGGTCACCCCCGGCGAGCGGAAACGCTCGTCCTTGACGAGCAATTCGAATCCCAGCGCCTCGATCCCGGCCGCGAGCGAGCGGGCGGCGCGTTCTCTCAGGCCGAACCACCCTTTGGCGGTGATTTCGTCGAGAGCACGGTCGAGGGCGTAGTAGAGCGACACGGGAGGCGTGTACGGATTTTCGGGCGCGTCCTTGTACAGGTCTTTTTTTTGGCGCATAAGGTCGAAGTAGTAAGACGGGCACTTTCTTTTCGACACGGCGTTCCATCCGCGCTCGGAGAGCCATACGAATGCGAGCCCGGGCGGCGTGAGAAGTCCCTTTTGCGACGCCGCGGCCAGCCCGTCGATGCCCCATTCCTGCGGGAAACAGGGCATAGCGCCCACAGAACTGACCGCGTCGACCAATATCAACGGCCTTATCTCGCGCGGAATCGCCGCGATGATTTCGTCCACATGGTTGAACACGCCCGTCGAAGTCTCGTTCTGTGTCAGCAGCATCACGGAGGCGTCAGGATTGGACGCGACGGCGGTCGCCGCGATGTGAGATTTCACTCCCTCTCCCGGTTCGACGTCCACATTTATCATATCGGCGCCGGTGAGGGCCGCTATCTCGCGGAACCTGTCGCCGAATACGCCGCACGATACGGATATCACTCTGACCCCCGGGCCGATGAAATTCGCGGCAAGGGCTTCCAGAGCGCCTGTGCCCGAAGCGGGAAAGATGACGGTTCTGCCGTCGCTTTTCAGGAGGTCCGACAATTTCGTCTCGATGCCGGAGAACAACTCGGAAAATTCCCTGCCTCTGTGCCCAATGAGAGGGCGCGCTTCCGCAAGCTGTGTTTCGCTGGATACGGGAACTGGTCCTGGCGTCAATAAATATTTATTCATCAAGTGATACCCCCAAAAAAAAATTTTGAAATAATTCCCGGAAATTAAAAAGGAGAGCCTTGAACCGGGCTCCCCATCTCGCGCTTTTGTTCCTGTAAGTTTGGTAAATCTCTCAAAGATGGTCGCCTGCCCATTCACACACTGTCCCCGCCGACGAGACGGAACACCCGGAAGAGATAGCATCGGAACATCTGAAATTAAATACGCCGCAACTTTTCATCACGCTTATTTTATACCATATCCAGAGGTTTGATGTCAATACGCCCGTTTATTCCCTCGGACGGCGGACGAGACATCACTTACGCGGGGATTTGTCCTGAGACGGCATGCCGCTCGCGCCGATCCCCTCGGATATCCCCTATGACAGCATCTTTGAAAGTCTCGCCCTGTATGTGTCGATGATGACCGCGGCCACGATAATCGCGCCGGTAACTATCTGGCGCGCGAAATCGCTCATTCCCATCAGCAGAAGGCCGTTGTTCAGCACGCCGATTATAGCCGCTCCTATCAGGGTTCCTATGAGACTGCCCTTGCCTCCGCTCATGCTCGTTCCGCCTATGACCACGGCCGCGATTGCCGAAAGCTCGAAACCGTTGCCCAGTATGGGCGACGCGATATTGAGACGCAGCATGTAAAGAATGGCGGCCAATCCGACCGTCGCTCCGCATATCACGAAAGCCGTCACTTTGTATATCTTGGTATTGTGCCCGGAGAGCCTGACCGCTTCCTCGTTATTTCCTATCGCGTAGATCATTCGCCCAAAAACCGTCTTTTTGAGGATGAAGTGACCGATTAAAACGAGCAATACAGCTATTATGAAGATCAGGGGAATGCCGTAATACGACAGCGTCCCGAACGCGTTGAACTCTTTGGGGAACGAGTATATCGTCCGCGAGTTGCTGACCTGGAGCACGGCGCCCCGCGCCATATTCAGCATACCGAGCGTGACCACGAACGAGTGTATCTTCCACCGTTCGCATACCCAGCCATTGAACAGCCCGCAGGCCATGCCGGCCGCCATCGATGCCAATACCGCGAGCGGGATCGCCGCGCCGAGCGGCAGCGTCTCCTTCGTGATGGTCAGCCCGGCCAGTATGGTGCATAACGCCAGCACGGAACCCACGGACAGGTCAATGCCCCCAAGCAGGATCACGAAGGTCATCCCGACGGCTATGACGGTATTGATGCTGATCTGCGTGAAGATATTCGATATATTGTTCATGGTGGCGAATTTTGGAACAAACACCGAAAATACCAGGCAAAGAAAAACAAGGACCACCCCGATACCGGCCTCGTTGAGCATCAGATAAGCTATTTTTTTAGTGTCCATCTTCCAATAGTTCCTTTCAGGATACGCGGTAGGCGTACCTTAAAATGCGTTCCTGCTCGAATTCCGGTCTCAAGACCTCTCCCGACACCTGTCCCTCGGAGAATACGATGATTCTGTGGCATATTCCCATCAGCTCGTTGAGATCGGAGGATACGATCAAAATTCCCTTCCCCCTCGACAGAAGGTCCCACATCAAAAGATATATCTCGTATTTGGCGCCGACGTCGATACCTCGGGTGGGTTCGTCGAATATCAGCACATTGGCGTCGCTGAACATCCATTTGGCGATTACCGCTTTCTGCTGGTTTCCTCCGGAGAGGTTCCGGACCAACTGAGACACAGACGGCGTTTTTATCGCGAGGCTTGCCGTGAAACGTTCCGCCTGCCTGCGTTCTTCGCCGTAATCGATAAGCCCCAATTTCGATACCTTGTCGATGGAGGCGAGCGATATGTTGCAGTCGAGCTGCATGTCCAAAATCAGTCCCTGAGATTTTCTATCTTCCGTCAGAAGGCATATGCCGTGTTCCACCGCGTCTTTTGGGGTGAGGATATTTATCATTTTTCCGTTGAGCAGGATTTCTCCCCCAAGTCTCGCGTCCGCTCCAAAAATCGCCCGCACCGTTTCAGTGCGTTTGGAACCGACCAGGCCGGCTATTCCCAGTATCTCCCCCTGTTTGAGCGCGAACGAAATTTCATGCGGGCTGGCCGCTATTCTGAGACGTTTTACCTCCAGGATGGGAATATCCGTCTGTTTAAATTCATCCATAAACGGGTACTCCGATTCCATCTGGCGTCCGACCATCATGGAAACTATTTGCGGGATGTCTATCTCTTTGACGCTCTTCGTCCCCACAATCTCGCCGTTGCGGAGCACCGTCACACGGTCTCCTATATCGTAAATCTCGTTGAGGTGATGCGAAATATAGATAACCGTCAATCCCTCCTGTTTTTCCGTCCTGATAATGTCGAACAGGCGGGAAATCTCGCTCGGAGACAGGGTGGCGGTAGGTTCGTCAAGGATAAGGACGCGGCACTTGGAGGAAATGGCCTTCGCTATCTCCACGAGCTGCATCTGCGCCACTCCCAAAAGCTCCACCGGCTGCCAGGGATCGACGTCGAGCCCCACTCTCCTCAATACCTTTACGGTGTCGTCGTGAAGTTTTTTCTTATCGACAAGCGGCCCCTTGCGCGGAAGATGGTCAAAAAATATGTTCTCTGCTACCGAAAGATATGAAAGAAGATTGAATTCCTGGTAGACGACGCGGATTCCGGCGTCCATGGCCGCCCGCGGCGTCTCGGGGGCGTAGTGAACACCCTCCAGCAGCACTTCGCCGCTGTCACCCGGATGAAAACCGCAGATTATTTTGATAAGAGTCGATTTGCCGGCGCCGTTCTCCCCGACCAGCACATGGACTTCCCCTTTGCGGATGTCCAGCGATACGTCGGAAAGCGCGCAAACCCCCGGAAAATTTTTCGATACATTTTTGATGGATAGTATGTTCGCATCATTTACAGCGTTCATCACAAGAGGAAGCGCCTCCCTGTCCTGCTTTTTCCGGCGGGCCGCAAACCGAACCCTTGACGCCGGGAAATATCGTTTGCGGCCCGTCTTGAATATCAATGCATATCTACGTCAATTTGAAATTCGCGCGGACTCCTACTTCAAGTCGTTTTTCGTGACAAGCTCGCTCGGCGTCTTGATCCAGCCGGAGAGCTTCTCGCCGTTCATGATACGAATTCCTACCTTGATCGCTTCATACGCGTTAGTCGCGCCGAACTGGTCTACCGTGGCCGCGAGTTTGTCTTCCAGCAGCAGAGGACGCACCTGATCCTGGTTGTCGTAACCGGAGACGAGCACCTTCCCACCGAGCCCCGCCGCCTCGAGCGCCTTGATGGAGCCGACCGCCATTCCGTCGGCCGCCGTTATGACGCCCTGAACTTCGTCGCCGTGTATCGTGAGAAGATTGGTCAGGACGGTGTTGGCTTCCTCTATCTCCCAGTGAGCGGTCTGATCCGCAAGCACCACGAGGCCGGTTTCTTCGACGCCCTGAAGGAATCCGTTCTGACGCTGCCTGGCGTTGTCGGCGCCCGGGCTTCCTTCGAGAAGGATGACTTTCGCGCCCTTTCCGAGCGTCTCGCCCATGTATTTCGCCACGAGATACGCGCCGTATTCGTCATTGGGGCCGACGTACACGAAATCTTCGGGCAGGCCGTTGTCGGTAAGGGCTTTCTTGTCGAGCGGGTTGTCGAAGTTGACGACGACGATGCCAGCGTCCACGGCCTTTTTGACGAACGGGGCAATCCCCATGGAATCGGCCGGAGCGATGCACATGACGTCTATACCCTGGGCGATGAAGTTTTCGATTATGCTGATTTGCGTGTCGATGTCGGTTTCGGAGTTCATTCCCCTCGCGATGAGTTCATAGCTGCCGTCCTCTTCCGTGTACTTGCGAACGCCCTCTTCCATCTTCTTGAAATGCTCGTTCGAAAGCGATTTCATGACCAGGCCGACCACGGGTTTTTTATCCGCGGCAAAAACCGTCCCGCACATGGTAAGCGCGAGTGCGAACAACAGAGCGACAGCGAAAAACTTCTTCATAATAAATTACCCCCAGAATTTTTCAGACTTTTATTGACAGAGAAACATGACGCAACGTAAATATATGTTCCTAATACTTTTCGCCGCCTATGAGCAACACCTCCCTGCCGAAAGCGGAACGGCCCTCACTTCTTGCTCTCGCCGTCCTGTATGAGAGCCGTTTCCTTCACTCCCTGCGGCCCCATGTTGATGTATCCGCCGTCCACCATGACCTCGTGCCCCGTTATGAACGAAGTGTCGTCCGAGAGCATCGCGAGCACGGTACCCGCCACTTCCACCGATTCACCGCAGCGCTGCATCATCTGACGGCGATTCATCTCATTGAAGAATTTTTCGCGCTGTCCCGGAGGCGCTTCCCACACGCCGCGCAGCGTCTCTCTCGTCCATATCGTGCCCGGGCTTACGTCGTTGACGCGAATGTTGTCCGAGGCGTAATCCAGTGCGGCGCACTTTGTCAGCATATGCACCGCGCCCTTGGCGGCGTTGTATGTCCAACGGTTCGGCTGCGCGATATGAGCGGACACGCTGGAAATGTTCACTACCGCGCCGCCGCCCTGTTTGGCCATATGAGGGGCGCAGTTCGCTATCATGCGCGCGTATGCCACCGGCCCCGTAAACAGCACGTTGTACCAGTCCTGTTCGGTCGCGTCCGCGCCCTTGTCGATGAACCTGAACGCGTTATTTACGAGATAGTTTACCTTTCCCCATTTTTCGACAGTCCTGTCGACCACTTCGCGGCAGAATTTCTCCTCGAGCATGTCGCCGGCCACGAACATCACGCCGAAACCGGCGTCGAGCAGCCGGCGTTCGGCGGCTCTTCCGGTCGATACTGTCCTGCCCGTGAAGGCGACGCTCGCGCCCTCCCGGCAGAGTTCCTCGACGATGGCCTCTCCTATTCCGGTCGAACCCCCCGTCACTATGGCCGCTTTCCCCGCGAAACGATCGGGAAAAGGCTTGCGCGATCTGATGAGCAGCGTTTCTTCTGTGATTGTTCCGTAATCCCTGTTCATTCGCGTAAACTCCCCCTCATGCCAATTTAAAATCAAACGTTGACGTCCGTTACATATATCTTTTTTCCATGGAGTGAACCAAATGCACTATCAGCTCGTTGCAGTTCACGGGCACGCCCTTGGCTTTTCCCAAACGGACTATGGCTCCGTTCATTCTGTCTATCTCCGTCCGTCGCTCATGGTGAATATCCTGCCACATGGAGGTATGCGCTTCCTTTACCAATGACGCTAGCAGGGCGTTGTCTTTTTCGACGAACGTTTCATAGTCGAACGGCAGGCCATAGGCTTTAGCCACTTCCACCGATTCGCGCATCAGCATCTTGAACGCGTCGGAGAGGTATTCGCCGGCCAATTGAGGAGTGTTGACGTCCATTATGGCCACCAGCGCGTTGTTAGCGCAGTTGATCATCAGTTTTTCCCAGATAATCTCCTGAACGTGCTGTTTGTCGGATACATCGGTGTTGAGGCCGCACTCCTCGAACGCTTTCGCCGCCAGTTCGGCCTTGCTTTTGTCATCCCCGAGAGGCCCTATGTGTATGTACTGTCCTCCGCTGTTGTTGACGTACCCCGGGCCGATCATGCTTGCCGCTCTGTCCGTCGTTCCCATTATGACATTTTCCTTCGGGACGAACTTCAGAATATCCTCGTCGTTTCCGTATCCGTTTTGAAGCGACAGCACAAGGGTGTTCGCGCCGAGCAGCGCTTTATTCTGTTCCAGGGCGGCGGTCGTCTGAATGGATTTGACGAAGACGATCACGAGGTCGGAATCTTTAGCGTCCTGCGGGTTGGCTGTGGCTTTAGGGCGCACTGTCGTCTCCTCGCCTTTGAAGCGCACTCTCAGTCCGTTTTTATTGATCTCGTCGATGTGCTCTTTCCATACGTCGACCAAAATAACGTCGTGTTTTTTGACGAGGTAACCGGCTATCATGCTTCCCATGGCGCCGGCGCCCAGTATCGCTATTTTCATTTCACTATCTCCCTCTTTCGCTGAATAAATTGGTTGCGTTTCGCGGAATTCACTCCACTTCTGCGAACATGGTGATGGGCCCGCTGTCCACATCCATTCCCACCAGAAGCGGCAGGGCCAGCACTTGCTTCAGCTTCTTTCCGACGATACCCTCGAAGCATGCGTCCTCTATCACGCATGTGAAATGGTCGTGGTAGTGTCCCAGCATGTACCTGTGGCACAGGTTGCCCTCGTCCATATGCCCGGGGTTCGTGAGTGAAATCCAATCCATGGCGACGCTTTTGAGCCTGAAATTATCCATGAGGTATTTGCACGCGGCGGCGCTCAAGGACGGATTTTCGACGGCGAAACGCTCCGGTTCGACGTCGCGCAG
>JAISDQ010000279.1 GCA_031264605.1 Synergistaceae bacterium
GAGATAGTCCGCAAATTTTATAAAAATCACCGCATAAACTGATTTTGCGCGGTAGATACCGCAAAATTAAGGATAGCGGCGTATTGCGCGCAGCCCCCGATTTGTATTACGATGAATAAAACAAAGTCAATACACGCGTAAAATAATTGGCGAGAGGGGAGCATGATGTTAGCTGAAAAAGCGATTAAAATTTTAAACGCGCTGGTTAACAACAAAAAAACGCCCCTGACGACCAAGATGCTGGCCGATCTTTTGGAGATGTCCGAGCGCAGCGTTTCCTCTTACCTGAAAGAGGTCGCGCAATTTTGCGAACAAGAGTCAATCGAGCTTGTCAGCAAGCCGGGAACTGGGATCCGCCTGAACCTTGACGACGATACGCTTTTTAAAATATCAAAGTACATAAAACCCGAAGCGAGCTACTTTTCAGCGGATTATCGGCGCTGGTACATCATCAATCTCCTTCTCAACAACTGGACGACCTACACAATGGCGTTGTTTGCCGACGACCTGAACGTTTCAAAGGCGTCCGTCAAGTCGGATTTGGACGCCGCGACCAAATGGCTGAATAATTTCGGGATAAAGGTTGTAAGCCGCCCCGGTTCGGGAATCGCGCTGGACGGCGACGAGTTGTTCATCCGAGGCGCCATAGTATTCGCAAACCGCAAATCGAACTCCCTCAACCTGACCCCGCGGGAGGAGCGGACGCCGGATTACCGTATCGACGCCGATACAAAGGAGCGCCTGACGCATAATTACCGCTCCGCAAATCTTGGCGTGTACATCAAAGGGATACAGGATTTTGAAAAAAACAAAGGGGTAATACTGACAGAGGACGGTTTTTTGATGGTGTTGGAGCATATGCTGGTTCAAAAACGCCGCGTTCTTGTGGAAAATTATGTCAGCATTCCCGCCGCGGCGGTTGACTCGGCGGATTTATCAGCCGCTGAACCGCTGATCGAGCGGCTTCACAGCGAAAATCTGCTGCCCATACAGGAAGATGAGCACCGCTACGCCGCCATGTTGCTAAGAACGGCGGAAACCGCCTCGGAAGACGGCCAGGCGGAAATTTCCGGCGCGGTCAGCGAGCTTTCCCACCGAATCGTCCAATATGTGTCAGACTTCACCGGCATGGGTTTTACGGAGGATTCCGTTTTGCGGGACCGCATAAAAAAATTCCTGAGCGTATCTCTGGTACGCGTCAGGTTTGGGTTTCAGCTGCCCAGCCCTCTGTTGGCGCAGGCCAAGCAGGCGTATCCCTCGGTGTTCAGCGTGTGTTATGCCGCCGGCCAGCTATACAAAGACGCGGTCGGCATTTATCCCAGCGAGAACGAACTGTCGCATTTGGCGCTTATCTTCGGCAATTCGGCGCAAAACTCCAACAAGCACGTACGCGCGGTGATGATCTCCGCCGCCGGCGTCGCCTCAGCCCGCCTGATTGAAATCCGCCTGAGCGAAGAGCTGCCGAATCTGGAAATCGCCGCGGTGCTGCCTTTTACAGAGGCGGATAAAATTGAGGAACTGTCGCCGCAGTTGGTCATAACGACGACAAAGGCTTTCAAGCACAAAATTCATACCGTGTTTGTATCCTCCATGGCCGGGCCGGAGGACATAAACCGGCTGCGCCGGGAATGCAACGCGATAGCGGGAGGATGCGCCCGGTCGGAAAACGGAGTGACGTTCAACCAGCTTTTGAAACCGGAGCTGATCCAACTGAAACAGCATTTTCCTACCGTTGAAAAGGTTTTGAGGGCGGCGGCGGCCAAATTGGAGGCGCACGGGTATGTTGACGGGCGGTACTATGAAGACACGATCGCCCGCGAACAAATCGCGCCTACCGCGATCGGCAGGGGCATCGCGATTCCTCACAGTCATTCCGGCACGGTGAAGGCCCCGGCGGTCTGTTTTATCAGCCTCGACAAAAGCATAGACTGGGGCGGTGAGGCGGTAGACCTGATATTTGCGCTGGCTTTGGACTTTGTGGATATAAAGAGCACAAGCGCGTTTTTTAAAGCGTTTTACAGCATTGTCAATAATACCGAAACGGTGATAAACCTGCGACGGGCTTCCTCGGCTGAGGAAATCAAAAAAATCGTCGCGGACAGATGCGGTTAGGGGGGGACTTGCAAATGCGCAAGGGCATGGGCGTTTCACAGGGGATAGCCATTGGACCGGCGATGGTTTATAAAACAAGGGTCATAGAGCTTACGCACCGGATGATAACGGTAAACGACGTGGAAAGTGAAAAGAAAAAGGCCGAAGCGGCCATCGCCGGCGCTAAGGCGGAGCTTCAAAACATATTGGACGCGCTGGATCCTAAAAAGGACCGGGCCAAGTGCGACCTGATTGAAGTCCAGATCGAGCTGGCGGCCGATCCCATGCTGCAAAGCAAGGTGAATCAATATATAGAGGTCTCTTACCGTAATGTGGGCGACGCTGTGATTCTCGCCGCCGAGGATATCGCGAAGCAGTTTGACGGTTTTTGCAATGAATATTACCGCGCCCGCGCTGTGGATATCCGCGATATCGGCGAGCGGCTGGCCGCGCAGGCCTTTGGTATTAAACGGGCCAGCCTTGCCCGGATGGAAACCCCTTCCATTGTATTTGCCAAAGACATATCCCCCAGCGAGACCGTGATGATGGATAAGGAAAAAGTCCTGGCCTTTGTCACGGAGCTTGGCTCGCAGACCTCGCACACTGCGATATTGGCAAAAATGCTTGAGATTCCCGCCGTGGTCGGCGTTTCCGTCGAGGGCGTCATGGACGGCGAGCGGACGATGGTGGACGGCGCCACCGGCGAGGTGCTGGTTCTTCCAAGCGACGCCGAGCTTGCCACGTACGAAAAGCGCCGGAAGAACTTTCTGGATAAAAGAGCCAGCCTGAAAAAGCTGCGGGCTCTTTCCGCCACAACCACAGACGGTTACACCGTGGAACTTTGCATCAACATCGCCGACCCGCGGGAGACCGCTAAAATCAAGGAGGCCGGCGCGGACGGGGTGGGCCTGTTCCGTACGGAGTTCCTGTACATGGACGCAAAGGAGCTGCCCGGCGAGGAAGAACAGTTCAACGCTTACAAAATGGCAGCGGTAAGCGCCGAAGGGCGTCCTGTCGTCATACGCACGCTGGATATCGGCGGCGACAAAACGCTGCCCTATCTGCCGATCCCTCAAGAAGCCAACCCGTTTCTCGGATACCGCGCCATTCGTCTGTGCCTTGACAGGCCGGATATATTCAAGGCCCAGCTCCGGGCTATTTTGCGGGCAAGCGCGTTCGGGCGTCTGGAGATCATGTTCCCCATGATCGGATCTATGAATCAGCTTTACCGCGCAAAGCAGGTCGTTGAGGAATGCAAGAAAGAACTGGCCGGGCAAAACATCCCGTTTGACGCTAAAATCCCCGTCGGGATGATGGTGGAGATCCCGAGCGCGGCGGCGGCGGCGCAGCTGTTTGCCAAAGCGTCGGACTTCTTTTCCATTGGCACCAACGACTTGTGCCAGTACGCATTGGCGGTTGACCGCATGAACGTGAAAATATCCGACCTTTACAACCACTTTAATCCCGGCGTCTTGCGCCTGATTCGCAACACCATCCGGGCCGCGAACGAGGCGGGCATTATGGCGAGGATGTGCGGGGAAATGGCCGCGGACGCCGCGGCGGCGCCTTTGCTGCTTGGCATGGGGCTGAACGAGTTTTCCATGAATCCGGCCAGCCTGCCTTACATAAAGGACAAGGTGCGAGGCACGAGCATGGCGCGGGCAAAGGATATCGCCGAAAAAGCAATGGAAATGGACAGCGCCATCGACATTCAAAACTATTTGGAGGATTTGCAATGATTTCGAAAGAGTACACGATTTTAGCGCCGGAGGGACTGCACGCCCGTCCCGCGAAGGAGTTTCTGAACCTTGTGCGCCAATTCAAGTCCAAGGTTGTACTGATAAAGGACGGCATAACGGCGGACGCCGGCAGCATGTTGGGGATACTGTCGATGCAGGCGACATACAATTCAAAAATCATCCTCGAAGTCTCGGGCGAGGATGAAGTTCACGCCGCCGAGAGATTTGACTGTTTCTTCGACAAAGAGATCATAAATCTATAGCGAAGGAGGTGAGAATTTGGAAATCAGCGAAGTGTTGCTCGAAGAACTCATCGTGTTCGACGTGGAGAGCCGAACCAAGGACAGGGCAATCCGGGAATTGGCCGCGAAGCTTGAAAACACAGGCTATGTGACCGACATTGACGCCTATCTCGCGGCAGTCATGAAAAGGGAGGAAATCTCAAGCACGGGGCTTGGCATGGGCGTCGCCATTCCGCACGGGAAAAGCGGCGCGGTAGCCAAGGCTTGCGTCGTCTTTGGACGGAGCCGGGATGGCATCGACTACCAAAGCGACGACGGCGAGCCGGTGTATCTGTTGTTTCTGATCGCGGCTCCCGAAGCGGCGGACGAGCACCTGAGGATTTTGGCAAACATATCGCGGAAGCTCATCCACGAGCGCGTCAGAAACGAACTCCGGCAAGCGGAAACGGCACGGGAGGTCTATCAGGCATTGAGTTGAGAATTGAATTGAGAAAGGAGCATTTATCATGAAACTTGTAGCCATTACATCCTGCTCCACCGGTATCGCCCACACCTATATGGCGGCTGAAGCGCTCGAGGTTGCGGCCAAGGAACTCGGGTATCAGATCAAAGTGGAAACCCAGGGCTCGATCGGCGCGGAAAATGTGCTGACGGCACAGGAGATCAAGGAAGCCGACGCGGTCGTCATCGCCGCTTCCACCACCGTTAACAAGGATCGCTTCGCGGGTAAAAAACTTCGGGAAGCGGACGTCAACGACGCGATACTGCGCGGCAAGGCGCTTTTGGAAAGCGCGGCAACCGCGGAAGTGTATAACGCAAAAGGGGCGGCTTTTGTCGAAAAGCGCGCCGCCGGGAAATCCATGGGAATTTACGTGCATCTTATGACCGGCGTTTCCTACATGATTCCCTTCGTTGTGGCCGGCGGCATCAGCATTGCGCTTGCCTTCGCGTTTGGAGGCATTAACTCCGAGGGAGCGGTGGCGAGCACAATCAACGGCCTTGGAGGTTTGGCCATGGGGCTGATGTGGCCTGCGCTGGGCGGTTATGTCGCCTTTTCTATCGCCGACCGTCCGGGACTTGTTCCCGGCATGGTGTTCGGCATGATGGCGTCGCAGATGTCCGCGGGCTTTCTTGGCGCCTTGGCGGGCGGTTTTTTGGCGGGCTACATCGCGCTGACGATTAAAAAAATCAAACTTCCAAAAGCCCTCATGGGGCTTATGCCCATACTGATTATCCCGGTGTTTTCTGTGCTTGTCGGCGGCGTGATTTTCAAGCTGTTTATCGGCATCCCTGTCGGATGGCTCAACCAGGTGATGACCGACTGGCTGCAGTCCATGAGCAACGCCAGTGGGGTTATGCTCGGCGCGATTCTCGGCGCGATGATGGCGATTGATCTGGCGGGGCCCATCGGTAAGGCCGCCTACTTCTTCGGCGTCGCCTCGCTGACCAACCTTGTCCAGGGCGAAACCAGCTTAATTATGGCCGCCGTGATGGTTTCCGGCATGGTCCCCCCGCTCGCGATGGCGCTGTCCTCCACCATTATCGGCAAAAACCGTTACTCCAACGAGCAGCGTGAATCCGGCAAATCCGCTTGGGTGCTTGGGCTTTCCTTTATTTCCGAAGGAGCGATTCCTTTCGCGGTGGCCGACCCGATTCGAGTGCTCGGCTCATGTACGGTTGGCGCGGCGATTTCCGGCGCGCTGTCCATGATTTTCAACTGCGGTCTTGCGGTGCCCCACGGCGGATTCTTCGTGTTCATGATTCCCGGAGCGGTTTCCAACGTCTTCCTGTACATTCTCGCCCTGCTCGTCGGCACTGCCGTCAGCGGCGTGCTGATCACCGCTCTGAAAAAGCCTGTTGAGGAAGCGGTAAATTAATACCGCGACACTGAACTCCGCTGTTACGGCGTGACAAAAAACTATTTTCGCGTCCCGGCTGTGCTGCCGGGACGCGAATAACTATCACCGGCTAAATTGTACTCTACCGTTGCGTAGTCGTTTGTGTTTATTCCAAGTCAATAAGGATTTTGCGGATGTCCGCAGATTTTTCTTCTATGTATCCGAATGCTTCCCGCATTTCATCCATAGGATATGTGGCGGTCACAAATCCCTTTAATTTTTGGCTCGTCTGACTCTGTGATTTTAAGAATCCCCGGAGCTTCAATCATTCCTGTTTTCATATAATCACACCGACCTCTCAATACTTTCGTCATTCGGCCGGTTCAAATTTTTTTCAAGCGTATCGCGCACTGCCCCGGCTCCCTTGAGCATGGATACAAAATACGATTCCACTTTGCCGGCAAGGCCGGCTTCCGCCAGATCGACCGCGAATAAAGCCTTATTGGACAAAAACGTTTTCAACTGTCCGCGGTAACTGCACGGTTCACCCGCAACGATCCCTTCCAGGCCTTTTTTGAGTTCTTCCATCATAGGATCGCCGGAAAGTTCAATTGGGTTGAGTTCGTCATCTACCCCAAGCAGATAACGGAACCACGCCGCTATCGCAAGAGGAATTCCAACCAAACCCTCGCATCCTTCGGGGCGTCCTTCGTAAGCTTTGAGCGTCACGCCGAACCGTATCGGAATCTTCTGGCTGGAGTCGGTTACTATTCGCTGAGGCGTGTCCGGGATGAACGGATTGGGGAAACGTTCCTCCAATACCTCGCGTAAAAATTCCCGGGGGCTGAAGATTTTGGGATCCTCGACGGTCGGGAGGCCTTCCGAATAACCAATCCGTTTGACCAGTGAAACCAGCAGGGAATCTTGCATTTCCCCGGCGATGGTTTTATATTTCATAAGACAGCCGCAGATGGCTAGTGCCGTGTGCAATGGGTTGAGGCATGTGCAGACTTTCATCGTTTCGGCTTTGTTCACGGTATCGCGGTCAGTGAAATAAACGTCGGCTTTTTCCAGCGGCGGACGTCCCGCGGGAAAATTGTCCTCGATTACGAGGTACTGAGGAATTTCAGCATTCGCGAAAGGAGCTATGAATGTTCCGCGCGAGGTCACTATCGGAGACATATCTTCGACGCCGAGACGTTCGAGAGTTTTTTTAACTTCTTCTGAAGGACGCGGCGTTATCTTATCTATCATGCTCCATGGAAACGACACCGTATTTTCATCTTCTATGTAACTGACGAATCCGGAATTTACAAAGCCGTGTTCCATCCATGCCTTTGCCACCGTAATAACGGAGCCGCGGAAACGTTCTCCGTTACGGCTGCAATTATCCATGCTGACGAGAGCCAATTTAGCTCCTCCGGCGCGAAAACGCTCGAACAGCAGAGCTGTCACCAACGCCATTACGTGGCGCGCCCGTTCAGGCGGCGATGACATATCCTCGCGGATCGTTTGCGTGAGGTTCCCCTGTATGTCGGCAAGGGCGTAACCTTTCTCCGTTATCGTAAAACTCGCCATCTGGAGCGACGGTTTGCGGAAGATTTCCCGCAGACGCTCGATTCCAACGTCCGCTCGTATGGCTTCGGTTACCGACGCGACGACCTTAAGCCTTAAAGTTCCGTCGGAACACATGCCCGCGCGGATGCCCAGATTGTCGAAAGGGGAGTAAATTTTGTCGATAATGTCGTAATCGAACGCCTCGGCGGCGATAATTCCGGTGTCAGCAAGACCTGAATCCAACAAAGAATCCGCAAGCGGGGCAATAAAGGATCTCAGGATATTCCCAGCGCCAAAGTGAAGCCATGCTGGGTTTTCGGCGGTTCTGCCGGCGACGGCCGGCAAGCCGCGACAGGGTAAAGCGATACCGGCCGCTTCCCATTGCGCTCTTTGTTCGCTATCGATAATATCCGAATATCTCAATCGCAGCATATTTGTTCCCCCATACTTGAAATGTCCGTGATTTCGTCAATTTACGGCGTTTTCACGGCATTAATCGTTCTTTTCGTACCAGTAGCGGTACCGTGCGTATTTTTCCAAATACCGATCCCGCGCGCGTAATCGCGGCGAGACAAATTTTGAGGTTTCCAGACCAAAATCCCAAGGACTGTCCAAGGCCCCGCAGGCATAAAGCGCCAGTGACGCTCCTCCCAGAAGGGACGCTTGCGAGTTTCGCGACACGGCGAATTCCCTTCCCAGTATATCGGCTGCCATTTGCGTCCATTTTTCCGAATTCAGAATACCGCCTGAAAGAATGATTTTATCCGGCGGACCGTCAAGTTTTTCGAGTATCTCATAACATTGGTAAATATTGAACAGAACACCTTCGGCAATAGCCCGGAACATATCGGTCGCCGTAAATTCGGGTCTGATATCGTAAAAGCCTCCCATTCGGCTGTCTTCCCAGCCGGGACACCTTTCACCGAACAAAAAGGGCAGATATACCGGCGTTGCGGCGTCATTGAGAAGATCGGACTCCAATTCTTCGAAACTCATTTTACCCTTCAGGAAAACATCCTTGAACCAGTTGACGCAGTTACACGCGCCTGCTGTAGCCGCACCCGACAGAAAATCTTCTATGCCGGCGTAACACCATGTCGCCGCCGGTTCGGAGAATAGCGGAATTTTTGAAAAAAGCCTGAGCGCGGCGCTGGTGCCGACAGAAAATGTCATTATTCCAGGGCGGCAGGCGCTGTTCCCCATCTGGTTCAAAGCGCCGTCGGAATGCGGCGGAACGACGGGAATTCCCGCCGGCAAACCGAGATAATCCGCGGTTTCTTTCGACAAAGGGCGCGACGTTTTGTAATCCGCGAGCGGGCACAATTGGTCGCTGCGTATTTCGGCGTAATCCAGGGCGGCTTCGTCATATTTCCCGGAACTTAAATTCAACAAGCCCATCCCCGAAACGATATTGCGAGACTCAAGCCGTTCGCCGGTCATTCGAAAAAAGTTATAACCAGCTTGACTGGATAAAAGTTTATCGCTGAGATCGAGTCCGTTTTGCGAGAGGTATTTAAGTGCGTATGGCGAGTATGTGACGTTAGGGACGCAACCCGTCCTCCGATATATGTCGGAAACAAAGCCGGCATCGGTGCGCGCCTTGCGGCATATATCGGCCGCTCCGGTGAAAGCCCAAGTATAGGTAGGCGCCGCCGGTTTCATTGAAGCGTCGCAAACGGCGATACTATGCCACACGCCGGATACGGCGATAGCCTCGACGTCATTTCCGCGCGCGGCTTTACGTCCGGCGCGCAGCGTCGAAAGGTATACACGCTCCGTATCCTGTCTGCCGTTTTTGTCTATCTCAGGCGTGTAAGGTTCGCTTTCAATCGCTGTAACGCCGCGCCCATACAACATAGCTTTAGCGGCGCTGGTGCTCGATTCGAGAATTAAAACCGACACGGCTGTTTCCTCCGGCCTGGGAACCGGTTAACTCTGCTCATAAAATCTTTTACGATTGGCCCAGAGCCCCATGGCGGGATTCGAAACGTAAAAAAACCTTTCGCCGTTCGTTTCATTCCAGCCGTTTTTGATATTCGCGATATCGTACTTTTGCAAAGCCTCTCTCGTCTCTATAAAATTGAAGCCGACGCTTTCGATTTCTTCTTTAGTCATTTCGTCGGTCGCGTATGTTATCTTGAATCTGCCGTCCGACGATCCGTGTATCAAATGCGCGGCGACCGACAGGTTTTCGCGAAGCTCCCTTCCGTTTTCGCCTCGCATCGCCGCCAGCGTCTTATCCCGTCCCCTGTATCCGTGTTTTCTTATGATACGGTCATTGTTCAAGTCTTCGCCGAAACGGAAAACGCCAGGGCCGATGACTGTCAATTCGCCCCCGTCGGCAATCGCCATACGCGTCCTGTAAATGGCTTTATTGCCGATCCACGTAGTTTTTATTTTTCGCGGATCCAGATAACATACCACCTTGTCAAGTTCCTCGTCCAGGAAAAATACGTTTTTCTTCCGGCTCAGTTCGACAGCCTTCTCGAACCCACCGCGTTCCCTGTCGATAAACGCTCCTTCCAGCCGGGTTTCGTGTTCTCCCACGCCGGACGTTACTGTGAGCACGTGAAGCAGCGGTATTTTCATCTGCCGTTCCGCGTAATCCAATACCTCGCGCACCGGAGAACGGTCGCGTCCCATCATTCTTTCCATTCCATACAGCGCTCCGAGATAATGGGTTTTATTTAACATAGAAAAACCGCCGCAGCCGACAAATAAATTTTTCGAATAGCTCGCCATGCCGACTACTTCGTGAGGGACGACCTGTCCCAATGAAATTACCGCGTCGTAAGAAGGGTCGAGCAGGCGCTTGTTGATTTCTATATCTATCGGTTCGTCAATCGCGCCTTCCGATAATTTGAAAACAACATCCCGCGGAACCTCGCCTATCTTCGTTACGTCTTTGCGCCAGTCGTGAACGAGAAAACAATTTTGGGGAACGCCTGGGTACATACGGTTTATCTCGTCCGAAGTCATTGGGATATGCGTACCCAGCGCGGGCATGATATCTACGTCAATACCGGAGAACATTTCGAACAGTTTACAGGTGATCGGCCCAGCGAAGGAGGAAAGACGGGAAATGTCAGGAGGAACTATCAAAATTTTTTTTAAGTCTCCGAACCGCGCGAGTTCTTCCCGTAAGGCTGTTTCCAGTCGTTCCATCGAGATTTCTTCATTTTCATTCCTATATATATAACAACTCATATGAGGCAACCTCCGGAAACCCTGAAAATTTTTGATAAAATTAGAGTAAGCTAAAACTCTAAAGAACAGGGGATCGTGGACGCGATGCAATCATATTTATTTGGTGTAGAGACGCAGCTTGAAAAGTTGTCCCAACTAGGCGACCCGCTGTTAAAAATCAACGAACTGATTGACTGGGAGATGTTCCGCGAACCTATCGAAAGCGCGATTCGCAAAGACATGTCGAA
>JAISDQ010000277.1 GCA_031264605.1 Synergistaceae bacterium
ATAATAAACTTTTATCGTAAGTTCAATGCCGGGCGCGTGAGAGACTTTCGTTTTTCCGCGCGAAAGCGCCGAAGGGGCAACGGCCGCGACGGGGAATGAGCGCGGCGCGGAAACTCTCAGGCGAAAGGAGCGCGTTCCGGACGGATCTCTGAAGCGATCGCACGGTATCTGACGCGACAGAGCGCATCGAAAACCTGCTAAAGTTAGGAGGACGGTATGATGCGCGAATCTGTCGCTTTTTTTGTCACTCATCCCGCACGCGCGGCGACATCCGAAAAGGCCGGCTTCACCTAAAACCGGCGATTCATCGAATCCATTCACTCGGAATTCCGGTTTCAAATTGACGCTGACAGTCCCTCGGACTGCCGGAGGAGGTTGTGTTTTGCTCAAAAAAACTGTTTTGAACGATATACACCGAAAACTTGGCGGTGAAATGGCCGATTTCGGAGGATGGGAGATGCCTCTCTGGTACCCCGCAGGGAGCGTGAAGGAACACATGGCGGTCATCGAGCGCAGCGGCGTGTTCGATATCGGCCATATGGACCTGCTGCGCGTGCGGGGGAAGGACGCGTTCGCCCTGCTCCAGCTCTGCCTGACGCGCGACATCGCGCCTCTTTCTCCCGGCGCCTGCGCTTACAGCGTCATTTTGAACGGGCTTGGACACGCCGTCGACGACGCCATAGTGTACAACATGGGAGAAGACGGCTATATCCTGATAGTGAATGCTAACATGGGGCCCGTTGTCAGCGGACACATGGCGCGTCACAGCGCCTTCGCGGACGTCTCCGTGACCGACGAAAGCGGCAAATTCAGCAAGATCGACCTTCAGGGCCCGGCGTCGCCGAAAATCGTGAGAAAGCTTCTCGCGCGTGGAAAAGATTTGCTCGGCGGGCTTCGGTATTTCCGCTTCAGGGGCGATTACGCCGATCCCGAATCCGAGACCGCCTTCGCGGGCGGCGTGCCGGTGCTGCTTTCGCGCACCGGCTACACGGGCGAGGTAGGTTTCGAGATTGTCATGCCTCGCGATAGGGCCCATGACGTATGGAACATGATAATCGACGCGGGAGGCGAAGAAACGACGCCGTGCGGGCTGGCCGCCCGCGATTCGCTCCGCGCCGGAGCGCTGCTCCCTCTCTCGCATCAGGACATTGGGGACTGGCCGTTCGTCAACACGCCGTGGAACTTCGCCCTGCCTCTCGGAAAAGACGGAAACTTCACCAAAAAATTTGTCGGCTCCGAAATATACGGCTTCGGAGCTTCGCCGCGCGACACGGCGAATAATCGGCACACGTACCCGTTCTGCGGCTTCGACCCGCGCAAGGCCGAGCCTCGCGGTGCCGTCGTATCGCTGGACAACGTCCCTATAGGCACGGTTTCCACCTGCGTGGTGGATATGGCGATAGGAAGGGCCGGCGGCAAAATATTCAGCGCGGCGAGCGGCGACAAGCCGGACTCGTTCAAACCGAGGGGGCTCGCCTGCGGCTTCGTGCGTGTCGACCGCCCGCTCGAAACAGGGCGGCGGGTCATTCTCAAGGACGCGCGCCGCTCGATAGAGGTCGAAATAGTGAACGACATCCGCCCAGCCCGCACGGCGAGAATAAAAATCTGACTTCATTCAGGAGGCGATATACGTGAAAGCATTCGAGGAACTGGATATCAGGACGGAAGTACTCTACAGCGAAACTCACGAATGGGCGCGCGCGGACGGAAACGTCGTCCGCGTCGGCGTCGACGACTACGCGCAGAGCGCGCTGGGCGACATCGTTTACGTCGAGCCGCCCTCGGTTGGGGATCATGTCACGGCGGGCGCGGCCTGCGGCTCTCTGGAATCGACAAAGGCCGTCAGCGACATCAACTCGCCCGTCACCGGCAGGGTAATAGCTGTGAACGAAGCGCTTTCGGACAGCCCGGAGCTGATAAATTCCTCACCCTACGGAGACGGCTGGATTTTCGACGCCGAAATCTCCGATTCGGCCGCTCTCGAAGCGCTGATGACAAGCGCCGCGTACTCCGAATTCCTCGGAACCCTGAGCCTCGGCGACTGAGCCATGAGATACATCTCGCACACGGCGGACGACCTCCGCGAAATCATGGAAACCATCGGCATCGATGATGTGGGCGAACTCTTCGAGTCAATCCCGCGGGACGTCAGGCGCGGCTCGGAGATAGCGATCGAGCCGAGGAGCGAGTGGAAGCTGTCGCGCGAATTCGATGAAATGGCGGGCATGAACCGCCCCTGCGTGACATTCGCCGGAGCGGGGTCGTACCCTCACCATATTCCGGCCCATATCCCCTATCTCGCGTCGCGATCGGAATTTCTGACGTCGTACACCCCTTATCAGCCCGAAGTGAGCCAGGGCACGCTTCAGGCCATTTTCGAGTTTCAGACCATGACGTGCGGCCTGCTCGGCATGGAAGTCGCCAACGCGTCGATGTACGACGGCGCGAGCGCGCTCGCCGAAGCGGCGCTGATGGCAATCCGGTCGCGCAAAAAACCCAAGATCGCCGTCTCGCGTCTCAATCACCCGCATTATCTCGCGACGCTCAAAACCTACTTGCGCCCGGCAGCGTTCGAAATAGTCGAACTCGGCGCGGCGCCGGACGGCAGAACCGACTATAGGGATATCCCGGACGGGATATCGGCCGTGATAATTCAGTCGCCCAACTTTCTCGGCGTCATCGAGGATATCGGGGCGGCGGCGCACGCCGCGCACGGCAAAGACGCGCTTCTCACGGTCTCCTTCACCGAGGCGATGGCGTGGGGGCTCCTCAGAAATCCGGGCAGCATGGGCGCTGATATCGTCTGCGGGGAGGGGCAGAGTTTCGGAATTCCCCAGAATTTCGGCGGCCCCGGAGTCGGAATGTTCGCGTGCAGGAAAGACCTTGTGCGGACGATGCCGGGACGCCTCGCGGGCGAGACCGTCGACAAAAACGGAGAGCGTTCCTTCGTGCTGACGCTTTCGGCCCGCGAACAGCATATCCGCCGCGAAAAAGCCGTCTCCAACATCTGCACCAACTCGGGGCACAACGCGCTCA
>JAISDQ010000209.1 GCA_031264605.1 Synergistaceae bacterium
GGCCTTTTTCGGGATATCTGAGCGAATCGCCGGGAAAGGGAGGCGCGTCGGGAAACAGCAGGCGGGATATATTTATCAATTCAAACCGTCACAGCTTCAAAGGAAGACGCGCGGCCAGCAGAAGCGCGTCTTCCCCGTCGTTGTAATAACCTTTTACCCTCGACGAATAAACAAACCCCAAGGACGCGTAAAAAGCGCGCGCGACCGCGTTGGAAGCCCTGACTTCGAGATACATCCGCCTGCACAGCCATTCATGCGCCAATATGTCGAACGCGGCCATTATCTGCAACGCCACTCCATGCCGCCTGTATTCAGGCAAAACCGCTATGTTCATCAGATGCGCCGATTCATCGTTCTGCCCCAAAACTCCGTAGCCCACAACGACATCTTTGAAGGAGGCCTTGAGATAGAGGGAAGTCCCCCCTCCGTTCAAATCGGCGGAAATGAGATCCTCCTCCCAGGGAACGGCGAAACAGGCTTTTTCTATTTCGACTAGAGACTTCAGGTCCTCCGGGACGCAGAAATCCAAGTCGGCTATCTGCATCAGAAATCTCTGTAAATCGTGTCTTCCCTGCCCGGCCCCACGCCTATCAAACCGACGCGGACGCCCGAGCCCCGCTCGATATAATTTACGTAATCCCTCGCGGCGGCCGGGAGTTCCTCAAAACTCCGGCAGCGTGAGATATCCTCTTTCCAGGGTTTAAAGCTCTCGTACGCCGGTTTGACGTTTTCGAGGCCGTACGCGGAATTCGGAAACACCTGTAAGGGATTTCCGTCCGCCTCGTACGCCGTGCACACTTTCAGCTCGTCCATGCCGGAGAGGACGTCCAGCTTGGTCAGCGCGAGAACATCCAAACCGTTTACCATCGCGGAATACCGCAGGGCAGGCATATCGAGCCAGCCGCAACGCCTCGGGCGGCCTGTCGTGGCGCCGAATTCGCCTCCGTTTTTGCGGAGCGTTTCGCCAGCCTCGCCGCTATCCTCCGTCGGGAACGGCCCTTCCCCGACCCTGGTACAGTACGCTTTCACCACGCCTATCACGCGGTCGATCCGTCCGGGGCCGAGCGCTCCCCCCGTGCAGCAGCCGCCGGCAACACAGCTCGAACTGGTGACGAAAGGATACGTACCGTGATCGATGTCGAGCAGGGTGCCCTGCGCGCCCTCGAAAAGCACATGCTCCCCCCTCTTGACGGCCGAGGCTATCTCGAACGACGAATCCCCCAGATAAGGCTTGAGGAAATCCCCCCATTCGAGAGATTGCCGATACATGCTTTCGAACTCGATCGGTGGTTCGCCGTAAATTTTTTCGAGCAGCGGATTTTTTTCGGCCATATTGAGCCGAAGTTTTTTCTCGAGCGATTCCGGGGACACCAAGTCTTCCGCCCTGACGCCGATACGGTTGTATTTATCGACGTAGCACGGGCCTATTCCCCTGCCCGTAGTCCCGATGACGGCGTCGGGGCTGTTCTTCTTCCTGAACGCCTCGGAAGCCGCGTCGAGACGTTTGTGATAAGGCATTACCACATGGGCCGCCCGGCTCACGACGAGCTTTGTCCCAATGTCGCCAGGCGCCGGATCAAGTTCGTTTATTTCCTTGATCAACTGCTCGGGTTCTAGCACCACGCCGTTTCCGATTACGCATATACGGTTCGGATAGAGCATGCCCGACGGCAGCAGATGAAAGACGTGTTTTTTGCCCTCGGCTATGACCGTATGTCCGGCGTTAGCTCCGCCCTGGTAACGGACCACCACGCCGACCTCGCGCGCCAAGGCGTCGACGACGCGGCCTTTCCCCTCGTCGCCCCATTGAGCGCCCACAAGCGCCTGTACCGTTTTTCCCATTGCTACTCCCCCTCTGCGGGAGTCTCGTGAAGTATTTCCCTCATCACTCCCAAAGCCCCTTGCAGTTGTTTATCCTCAGACGTCACCAGATTCGGCTCGCCCTCCACCACGTAATCCGGGATCAAACCCTTGTGGTCGATTATCGTGCCCGAAGGCGTGGCGTACCTCGCGATCGTTATATACATACCCGCCCGTTCGGGAAGAGGGAAGAGTGACTGAACGGACCCCTTTCCGTAACTCTTGGTCCCCACAAGCGGCCCCCTGTTGTGGTCCTGAATCGCCCCCGCCACTATTTCGGAAGCGCTGGCGCTGCCTTCGTTCATCAGCACCACCACCGGCAAATCGGTGGCGAGTCCCCTTTCCGCGTACAATTCGTCGCCGATGCGCTCGATTCGCCCTTTGAGGCTCACCACCAGTTCCCCGTCGATGAAAAGCGACGCCACGTCGACGGCGATATTGAGCAGGCCCCCCGGATTGTTCCTCACGTCCAGGATGATTCCGCCGGCGTCCCTCGACTCGGCCGCATCTATCGCGTCGCTCAGCTCCTGCGCGCTCTTCTGGTGGAAATTATTCAGCTTGATATAAGCGATATTATCCATCATCTCGGAACGAACGGTCTTGATGTTTATTATCTCTCTCGTCATGTCGAAAGACTTGAGTTCGTCCTCGCCTGATCTCCGCATCCACACCGTAACGTCCGTATACGGTTCGCCTCTCAGCCGTTTTACCACGTCATTCTGATCCAGGCCGACGACGACGTCGTCATCCACTTTCACTATCTCGTCGAGAGGCTTGACCCCGGCCCTGAACGCCGGAGTATCCTCGATCGGGCTTATCACCAGTATTTTCCCGTCGCGCGTGCCGATATACATACCCAGGCCGCCGTACTCGCCCTCCATCTCCATGCCTTCTTCGCGCAATTGCTCGGGATCGAGGAATCTCGTGTAAGGATCGTCGACGGCGGCCACCATGCCTTTCAGCGAACCGTAGAATAATTTCTGCTCGCCGGGCAGTTTGCCCTCATCGACGAAAAAGGCCTCGATGTTGTTCCGCACCTGCCTCATGGTCATTAAATTATGCTGAGTGAAAGGCAAAAGCCGGGACCATTCGTTTCCGGATTCAGCGGCGAAAGCGCTGATGATCGCCGTTACCATGAACCCGCCTATAAAAACTCCAAGCAATATGTCACGAAATCTTTTAAACATAACGCATCATCAGCTTTCGGAAAAATTTACTACTGCAGATATCCCATCGGATCCTTGGTATTGCCGTTCACGCGGACTTCAAAATGGAGATGGTTGCCCGTCGCCGTACCTGTCGAACCGACTCTACCTATTCTGTCGCCCATCTTGACTTTGGCGTTCTCCGCCGTGTCTATTCCGGACAAGTGCGCGTAAACGCTGGTAAGGTCTCCGCCGTGATCTACTATGACAACCTGTCCGTATCCTCTTAGCCACCCCGTGTACAAAACTTCGCCGTCGGCGGCGGCCCTGACGGTATCGCCCTTATTCCCGTCTATATCTATGCCGCTGTGTGTGGCCTTTGTCTTGAAAACCGGGTGAATCCTGCTGCCGTACGGGCTGTTTATCTTTCCTTTGAGCGGCCAGGCGAATTTGCCCCCCTTGTAATAAAGCGGGGTATTGCCCTTGGCGCTGTTTCTTTTTTTCTGCGCCAGGAGATCGTTGACCTTGGACTTCAGCTCCCGCGAGGCCTTCATCAGCTCGTCCTGTTCTGCCTGGAACATGGCTTTGTCCTTGCGCGCCTGTTGGAGCATCCGGTTCCTGTCATTGGTCGTTTTCTGTATGCTGGCCGTCTGTTTCTTCATCTCGTCGTTTCTTCGCTCGAGTTCCTTACGCTGTTTTTCCAGTTCGGCCCTTGCCATGTCCATTGCGTTTTTCTCGGAGATCAGATTGTCTATAAGCGCTTTGTCCTGTTCGGCTATTTTTGTGAGCATGTACGACGTGGCTAGAGCGTCCTGAGTGCCCGAGGCCGACATAAGCAGGCTGAACTCGGCGGCTCCGCCGTACTTGTAAACGGCGACCACGCGTTCTTTGAGCAGTTTTTTGGCCGCCTCTATGCGGGATTCCATATCCTGAATCCTGGCTGTGGTGTCGGTGAGCTTATTCATGATCTGCTTGCGTTTCAGCTCGGTCACGTTGAGCCTTTGCTCGGCTTCGGCAAGCTGGCTGCTGAGTTTCGATATATCGTTTATGGCGCGATCTTCTTTTTTCTTGGCGTCCTTGAGTTTGGCGTTATTTTTCTTGATCTCGCGCTCCATCGTATCCAGCCTTTTTTGCTGATTCGCGAGTTCCTTCTCGATCTCGGCGTTCGGAGATTGGGCGGCGGCATGCGAACTGACCGCGAAAAACGGCGCGAGCAGCGCGGATAACACCAAAACAGAGACGATCAGGATAAATTTCTTTTTGTACTGTCTTTTTTCCAATTCAGGCATCTCCTTCCGTAAATAGGGCTAAAGCGGCTTCATTGCCCTTCTGGTGAAAGTTTCGACGGCGACGAGGCTCGCGATAAGGCTCACGGTAGCTCCGGCTCCGACCAGTATCAACCCCAGCTCTAACACCACCGCGTGTTGTTCCAGCAGGGGCAAAAACGGCACCATCTCCTTGAGGCGCGTGATAATTCCGCTGTAGCTCAGCGCCAGGAAAATACTCGCGCCGAAAGAACCAATGCCGCCCAATATTACGCCTTGCAGCACGAACGGCATCGCCACGAAGGTCGGGGTAGCTCCAACCATGAGCATGATCCCTATTTCCTCCTCTTTGGAGTAGACGGCTATGCGTATGGTATTGAAGAGCACCACCGCCGACGCGGTGATAGCCACAAGCAATATGGCGAGCGAGAATTTCCCGGCGAAACGGGAGAACCGCGCCCACTTTTCGGCGAGACCGCCGGCATAGACGATATCGTCGATCAACGGTATGGCGGCGAGCGCCGTCACGACCGATTCTATGCTGTCAGCCCTGTCGACGGCGATTTCGAGGCTCTCCGGAAGGGGATTCTCGCCGAGAATCGTGACGGATTCCGCCCTGTCGGGCATTCTCTGTTTAAGGCGCTCGAGCGCCATCTCGCGCGTTATTATCCTGACTTCCTTGACGTGGGTCAGCGTGGCCGCCTGCCGCGCCGCTATTTCAAAATCGGCGCCGGGAGCTAGGTAAGCCTGCACGGACAGCTCCCCTTCCAAAAAATTGACGATATGCCTCGCGTTGAGCACCAGCAGGACGGAAGCGCCGATGAGATAGAAAACCGCCATCGAGGTCACGACAGTCAGGAAAGCGAGGCCCCAGTGCCTTATTATGAGCCGCGTGCCGTCTCTCAGGGCGTATTTAAAGCTCCCCATCCAGATTGTACCTTCCTCTCTTTTCGTCCCTGACGACCCTGCCCGACCTTATTCCGATCACGCGCTGCCTGAACGCGTCCACGAGATACTGGTTGTGCGTGGCCATTATCACGGTGGTTCCGAGGGCGTTTATCGACATTATAAGCTGCATGATTTCCTCCGCGGTATGAAGGTCGAGATTGCCGGTGGGTTCGTCGGCCAGTAGCACCGACGGCGAATTGACTATCGCGCGCGCCACGGCCACCCGCTGCTGTTCGCCGCCGGAGAGCTGAGGCGGATAGAGAAACCGCCGCCGCCAGAGGTTCACCTGGTCCAGAATCTCTCCGGTCCGTTCCTTGACTTCCCTGGACGGGGCGCCGAGCACCTCCAGCACGAACGCCACGTTTTCAAACACGTTCAAGTGCGGGAGCAGGCAAAAATCCTGAAAAATGATGCCGATGTCGCGCCTGAAAATAGAAAGGTCGACTCTGCTTATCTTGCGCAGCGAAAACGAACCGACGGTAATCTGGCCTCGCGTCGGCGCAACTTCCCGCGTTATGCAGCGAAGCAAAGTCGTTTTGCCGGAACCGGTCGGTCCCACGAGATATACGAACTCGCCCTTGGGTATCTCGAGATAAACGTCTTCCAACGCTGTTATATCAGGGTAAAATACCTTGCTCACCCCGGAAAATCGAATATCCATCACTACCTCCTGCGAATCGCCCAGACCTGAAGCGCGCTTCGCACTATCTCATCGCGCGTGAGGCCGTAGTATTCCTTCAATTCTTCCTCAGCCCCGCTCTGCCCGAAACGATCCTCCACCGCTACTCCTCTTGCCGGAACCGGATATCCCCTGCACAAGCATTCCGCCACGGCCCCGAAAAGCCCTCCGCTGTTCGCGTGCTTCTCCACCGCGACACAGCAACCCGTTCTCCTGACCGAGGCAAGCAGGGTTTGTTCGGGGAACGGTTTTATGCTGTAACAGTCTATTATATCGGAAGCTATGCCCTGCCTGGCCAGCGCGCGCCCCGCCGCGAGCGCCTCCACGGTCATGACGCCGCACGAGCATATTGTAACCCCATCCCCTTCGGATAACATCCTGGCGCCGCCGACGCCGAAGTCGGACTCCGTCTCGCCGTAAACAGCCTCGTGTCTGGAGTGGCTCAGCCTCATATATACGGGCCCGTTCCATGACGTTACCGCGGCGCGGGTCAAAACGTACGCGCTGCGCCAATCCGACGGCGCGAGCACCGCCATGCCGGGCACGGCTCTCATCAGCGCGAAATCCATGTTCATCTGCATCGCCGCTCCTGCTATTCCCTGGCTGCCGCCGTCGTGCGCGGCTATGAACGCCACTTTCAGGTTCGGAACGCCCGCCGCCGTCATGATCTGCTCGAAGCACCGGGCGACGAAAGCGGGATCCGTGTCCGACTCAATATAAACCGTCCGTCCGCAAAGAGCAAATCCAACCGACCTCAATATCGCGTCACGCTCCGTGAATATTCCCTCGCCGCCTGTAAACATCACGTTTCGGTCTTCGCTCTTCAACCGCTCGGCGGCCGAGAGATAACCGTCGAGGCTGCTTCTCGGAAATTCCGTCATACGCGAAACCCTCCGCCAGCGGTCTCGTTTTCCATGCCGGAAAGAACATTGTCCACTTCGTCCGTGGTCAGGGGCATATCGCCGTAGTCGGCGTCCTCGGTGCGGACAATGACCGCCTTCGGCGGCGGCGACATGAAATCCAGGCCGGAAAACGCTTCAAAAAGCGACTCGAAATCGTTTCGCGCCTCCGCGGTTTTCCATCCGAACGCGCGAAGCCCCTCGCCCATAAAATCATCCGTCCCGTTGGATTCCGCTATGAGCGCGAAATTTCGGCATCCCGCCGCCGTTGACGAAATAACCGACTCCCACGAAACCCCCGAACGCATTTCTTCCTCGTCCGCGACGCAAAAAACCCTCGCCCCGTTACCCTGAGAGGACAGAAAATCGGCCATCGCGGAGGCTACGCCCGCACATCCTCCGTGAGAACACCAAGGAGCGTCGATCCCGGGCGTCCTTATATCGGGATAACCCTGCAAAACAGCCCCAAGGCGGCCGTAATTCCACAATTCATCCCTCCCGAAGTAACCGCGCCTCGCAAGGCACGCGTACAACGCGGGAGCGGCCGCGCCATTTCCCATGACAAGCCTGTCGCGGTCATCGCGCTTGCGTTCCGCAGGGAAGACTTTCATATATTCCCAGTAAAGAAACACCAAAACATTTACAACACGAAGGACTTTCGGAATACCGCCCACACGCGCGAGACCAAGCATAAGCACCACGTCTTTGCGCACATCGAGGGCGATTTTCTCAAGTTCGCCGCGTCTTTTCGAATTCATCGTCTTCCCCCAGTAACCGACCGAGAGCTTTTTTAAAATTCGCCGCTATCCTCAGACGAGCTTCCGTCAATTTTTTTTTATCCCCAAAGCGCGAATTTGTCAATAACAGCATTATATCAAAGTTTTCGTTATTTTCACTTTCCGTCAAAAGCCCGATGTTCCATTCCGACGCGAAGGCGCGCACTTTAGGGTCGTACGGCGACAGGATAACTTTAAGTCCGCACAGCATGGAAAGCACGCCGAAATGCAGCCTCATTCCCACCGCGGCTTCGGCGCGCGCCGCGATTTCGGAAAAATCTTCCGCGTCCTTCGGCTCCAATATTTCGTGTCTCGGAATTTCGCCCGCGTCCTGTAATTTTCGCATGAACGACGCGTCTTCGCCCGCCATTGCGACGTATATTATTTTCATGCCGCAAGCCAACATCCGCCCCGCCGCTTTTACGACCGGGGCGGCGTGAATTCCGCCGCGCCATGGGCGCATGTTTACCAGCGCCGTTCCGCCGCGGGAAACCGTTTCCGGCAGTTCGAAACCCAACACCGGATCGGGCGTGATATCGCAGCGCAGATTCATCGACGACAGCACGTCCTCGGACGCCGAATCCCTGACCGAGACATATCCGCAAACCGACATGGCGTCGCGGGCGAGAAATTTCGCAAGCGTGCCGCGAAGAGGTCCTACGGATTGCGCGAGGGCGCAGACCGGAACGCGTTTTAAGGAAGCGGCGCGGATAAGGGACCAGTAATATACCGAAGATCTCGCGCTAGAGGCGTCCTGAAAAAGCCCGCCGCCGGGGAAAAAAAGCGCGCGCGAATTTCCGAGCGCGCCAAGTACGCTCGCGGGATTCCATCGGTTGAAAGCCCTTATGCCGAAGCGCGAAGCGCTGCCGTCAGGGTCGTTGGACAGAATGGCCAAGCGTTCGCGCGGAATTCCGAGACGCGCGAGATTATCGACGGCGGCTCTCGCGATGAGTTCGTCCCCCAGATTGCCAAATCCGAAGTAACCAGCGAAAAGCACATCAAAGGGACGCGCTGCCGGACAAGTCACGCGAACAGCCTTGTCAATTTTTCCCAGAGCGGGCGCCCCACATAATCCATCGCCACCAGGATGATAAAGCCGGCGGCGATTCCCAGCAGCCAGCCGTTTACCACCCTCAAGGCTGACAGTATCAGTATAGTGTGAAAATGGCAGAAAGAGTTCACCGCGCTGGCAAAAGCCATGCTCGCGCCGAGTCTGAAAACCTCCCTGTAATTCTCGAACCAGCCCTTTCTCTCCGCCACGAAATAAACGATCATGCACGGGTACCCCACCAGAAACTCCTTGGTTCTCGGCCTGACCCACATCAGGCGCTCCAGAAAGTCGCGAAAACGCACCTCCCAACCTGGGACAAAGGACGCGTTGTCGCTTCTGACGGTCAGAATGACCGCCGCGCACAGGGCGCATCCGACAAGCGCCAGCTCTCCCCAAATAGGAGGCCGGCGAAGTATGTCCGGCAACGATTCGGGGTGTATTCTCAGTTTAAGGTCATTCAGCACGATCAAGACCGGCGGAAGCAGCAGCGTCAGTTTGACGCCCGAAAAAGGGGTCAGCCGTAGCATTGCCCTCGTGGTCCCGTAAAAGGAAGCTATGGCGATGCCTCCGGCAACCGTCACCAGCAAACCGGCCAACAAACCGTAAATCGGTTTTTCGTAGGCGTCGAGGGCCCATAGCGTCGCCTCTGCAGCGATCATGGCGGCCGTGAGGCCCCCGAGCATTCTGGAGACGACGGATACTTTCCAGGCGCAAAATCCCAACGCCGCGCCGCATAACAGTACGACGGCCGTTTCGGCTCCGGACACCTCGCCGCCGTAACCGTAAAACCTCCTCGCGTATGACCACACACAGGTGAGAAATACCAGGGCCACGCCTACCGCCGAACCGGGCGACGGGTTTTTCATCGGGATCGTCTCGGGCCAGCCCAGCATATAGCCGCGGGATTCCAGGCTTCTGCCGATCGTCCTCGTATCCTCGATGAATGGAACCAGCTTGCCGACGCTGTACAGCTCGTACGGCCTGAGAAGAAGCAGCCTGATCGAACGTTCGTGCACGGCGCGTATCATCCGTTCGATCACCTGTTCCCTCGAATACCTTCTCGAAATCAGTTCTTCCCTGACAAGGCTGTGCAGCGGAATGACTGACGGAACCATGCCCGAATACAATTCCGAAACGCCTATCTGCCGCACGAATTCCGCCTGGGCGACGGGGATTTTCAGTTCTTTCAAAGTCCCTATCAGCGGCGCCAGATCGGGATAACCGGAAACTATCTGCCCCGCCGGGAGCATGCACGAAATCGACGGATAATTTTTTTTGATCCATTCCATGCTCGCCGCGGTGTGTTCACCGTCGACCCCGGGGGCGGACTGCGGACGGTATACGACGCGCGCGCCCGCTTTTTCCGCGAAAGACAGCGCGGCGAAATCGGGTATTATGCCGGCGTCGGCCAGTTCGTCCGTCGCTTGCGGCAGTACGATGAGCGTCCCTTCGGCCATCGAAAGCGTGACGACCCCGCGGTACCGTATCCGTAGATAATCGACAATGGTTTCGAAGAGAGGTTCGGAATTTTCCACGAGAATAGCGGCTCTGTCGAGCGGAAGCGCCATGGCGAAACGCAGGATGGGCCTGAACGTCGCGAGTGAACCGTAGTAGACGGGAAGGAAGCCGGCGGCGAGATCTTTTCCGGTCAACTCCGAAGCGCACACTCCGACGATTCCGGTTTCCCTTACGCGGTTCCACGTATCGCCGACGGACTCGCCGGTCTGCCGCGACAACAGGACGATATCCCGGTATTCCGCGATAATGCCCACGACCCTGTGATTGCGCTCGATCCTGATTCTGCTGAAGAGATCAAAGCCCGACATGATAACCGCCAACAGGAGCAATATCCAGAACAGCCTCGCAAAATCCAAAATTTTTCCTGTGAGGGGCGCCCTGTCGGGAATCCTGGAATGAAAGCCGAACTTTCTGAGGGCTCTGTTACGCGGAGTTTCCGCTCCGTCGTTTACGTTTTCGGGCTCCATGCCGGAGTCTTCGTTTTTTTCCAGATCGTCTATCATGAGAACAACTCCCATCGTCGTGTCCGGAGTACAATTATATACTCGCCGGACGAATTACCGGGAAGAGTTTTTTATCTGACCGATCTCCGCCGGCGTCAGACGTTCGAGCATTTTTTTCAATCTGTATACCGGAAGGCCGACGACGTTGCTGTAACACCCCTCGATCCTCTCCACGAGAAACGCTCCGCGCCCCTGAATGGCATACGCGCCAGCTTTATCGTCCCCGAGACCGGAAGCGACGAATTCGTCGATTTCATCGGGTTCCAGATCGCCGAAAAAAACCTTCGTCGTCTCGGTTTCCGATGCCCTCACGCTGCCGCCAAAAGCGGCCGAAATACCCGTATGAACAAGATGAGCCCTTCCGTTCAGCATATTTATCATCCGTTTGGCGTCGGCCCGGTCTTTCGGTTTCGAGAGCGGGGCGCCGTCCAGATCGACCACGGTGTCGGCCCCTATCACCAACGCGTCCGGCAACCGCAGGGAGACCGCGGCGGCTTTTTCTCCCGCCAGCCGGCGCGCCATATCGCGGGGCGGCTCGCCGGGAACGGTTTTCTCGGTTATCCCCGGAGACGCCGCCTCGAACTCCATTCCGATCGAGGCCATTATCTCGCGCCTTCGGGGGCTCTCGGAAGCAAGGACTAGCCGCGTCAAGCGAACTACGCCCCCATCAGAAAATAAAATACGGCGAAACCGCCGACCGCAAAACAGTAAAGCGAAAAAACCCACAACCTGTCGCTCGTAACGAGTTTCGCCAGTAAAATCAATGAGACGATGCCCGAGCAAAACGCCGCTATGGCGCCCCAAATCCACCCGTCGGGCAGCGAAGCGGCAAATCCCCGCAATCCCAGATCGCGCAGTTCGAGGATAACCGCCCCGATTATGGCCGGAACCGACAGAAGAAAAGAAAATTTGAACGCGTCCTTCCGCGAAAGACCGGCGACGAGCCCCCCCAATATTGTGGCGCCCGAACGCGAAATGCCCGGAAAAACAGCGATCCCCTGAAGCAGACCCGCTATAATTCCGCTTCGCGCGCCTACCGGAGCGTCGCTTCCGTAAATGAAACGGGACGACAGGAGCAACAGACCGGTCACCATAAAATTAACGCCAAGCCACAGCAAATTGGCCGAAGCGGATATTACGAGCGGTTTCAACAAAATCCCGAACGGAGCCGTAATGAGGGCGCCCGTGATCACGGCCCATCCGTACCGCCATCCGGCCCATCTGCGGGCGTTGGCGTTGACGAAACCGTAAAACCATTCGAAAAGCATCGAGAGAATATCCCGTGAAAAGTAGATGAGGACGGCAAACAGCGTGGCCGCGTGCAGGACTATGTCGTACGACATCGAGGCGTTCCCGTATGAGGCGACCGTTTTCGCGAGGGATAGATGACCGGAGCTGCTGACCGGCAAAAACTCGGTCAGGCCCTGAACCAGCCCCAGTATCAAAGTACCCGCGCTCACCGTGCCCGATCCCATATCACTTTACCGCCTGCCTGTGATGTATGACTTGGATATCCTTTACTATCAGCGCTATATTATGGGCGTGGTCGGCCACGCGTTCGAGATTGCTCAAGACGTCTATGAACACCACGCCCACGTCGGGCTGGCATTTTCCGCTGTTGAGACGCTCTATATGCCGCGCCCTCAGAACACGCTCCATCTCGTCGCTCTTTTTTTCAAGCTCCAGCGCTTCCTCCGAGAGTTCCGAACGCTCCCCCTCCAGCGCGCGCAGGCTCTTTTCAACGGCGGCCACGACCAATTGGAACATCTCGTCGCACTCCGCGGTGGCTTTGTGCGAGAATTTCAGCTTGCGTTCCGACATGTACTGCGCGAGTTCCGCGAGGTTTTCGCCGTGATCGCCAATGCGTTCGATATCGCTCACCCCGCTGACGCAGGAGTTCAGCAGAAGCGAGAGGTCGCGCGTCCGCACTTTCTGCCCCACTTCGGTGGCGTACCGGATTATTTCGTGCGTCAGTTGGTCGATATTTTTTTCGGCCATGAGCACGTCGGGAATCGATTTCCAATCGCGCTCTATTATTATCCTGCGGCAATCTTTGATCATCGCGAGCGCGACTTCGCCGAGAGACACCATCTCCTTGCGCACCGCGTCGATGCCGGCGGCGGGAGATACTTCGGCGAGATGCGCGTCGAGAAACCGGGCGCCCCGAGATTCGGGGACAACGGTCTGAGGCTCGCTGGGAATGATTTTCTTTATCATCTCGGTGTACGGCTTTACAAACCAGAAAAACAGGCACGTGTTGAATATGTTGAACAGGCTGTGCGCGTTCGCTACCTGCCGCATCACGTCCGGCGAGGTCATCCTGATGAGCGCGACATAGTGAGGGAACAGAAACGGAAGCATCAATATGCAGGAACCTATCACGTTGAACATGACGTGAGCCGCGGCGGCCTGTTTCGCCGCCCTGTTGCCGCCGAGGGAAGCCAGTACCGCCGTTATCGTCGTACCTATGTTGTCGCCGAATATGATCGCTATCGCAGTGGGCAATTCCAGAAGCCCCTGAGAAGCCATCGCCATCGTGAGCCCGACCGTCGCGGAACTCGCCTGGACGGCCATGGTCACGAACGTGCCCATCAAAAGACCGTAAATCGGCCTGTTGTTCAGAGCGGCGAACAGGTCCGCGCGCCCCTGCAGAAAGCTCATCGCGTCCTGCATCATGTCCATTCCTATGAAAAGCAGGGCAAAACCGACCAGACCGGCTCCGGCCTGGCGCTGTTTGGCGTTCCGTCCGGCGAGAGCGAGAAGCATGCCCACTATGGCCGCGACTATCGAGTATTTGGTTATATTGAACGCTATCAACTGAGCCACGATGGTCGTGCCTATATTGGCCCCCATTATCACGCTGAACGCCTGCGCCAGGTTCATGAGACCGACGTGGACGAAACTCACGACCATGACGGTAGTAGCGCTGCTGCTCTGGATTATCATCGTCACAACGGCGCCGACCAGTATCCCTTTCAAGGGGGTTCCGGTCAGGGAAGCCAGGAGGCGGCGCATATTGTCCCCGGCCAGGTTCTGCAGGGCGTCCCCCATAGTCTTGATTCCGTATATCAGGAGCGCCACGCCGCCGAGAAGTTTGAGAACATCCATTTCACGCAGTATGATGGCGAATTGCGTCAACAACGCTACACAACCTTTCCGCTTTTTTGTCGGTCAAGTTTCCCCTGAGCGCGCTGTTTCGGCGACTGGCCGTTTTTGCCGCCAGCGGGGCGCGGGCCGAGGGCCGCCCCTATCACGCTCACCAGGGGCATGATGCCGGGATAAGCCCTGTAATTCTTCCCTATGACTTCCCTGATTTTCTTGCGAATCTCCGTAACTACGGAGGATCTGTCGACGGAGCCGCCCCGGACGTTATCGAGCGCCCGTTCCACGGCGGACGCTATGTCGGGACGCATGTTCTCCTCCTCAAAGCCGTATATGCTGCCGCGGCTGTCTATCTGGGGCTGGGAAACGAGCCTGTACTCGCCGTCGACCACCACCGAGACCGCCATGACGCCGCTTTCCGACAACTCTCTGCGTTCCCGCAGCAGGCTTCCCTCGAACTCTCCGAGCATCACCCCGTCCACCAGCACCGACCCGGAGGCGACGCGCGATCCCCTCCTCAGCTTTCCGGACGAATCGAGTTCCAGCACGTCGCCGTTGCCCGCCACGAAAATATTGTTAGCGGGTATTCCCATCTCCGAAGCGAGCTGCGAATGGCGCACGAGATGCCGGTATTCGCCGTGCACAGGCATGAAATATTTCGGCTTTACGAGGCTCATCAGTATCTTTTGTTCCTCCCGCGAAGCGTGCCCCGAAGCGTGTATCGCCATGTCCCGTTCGTATATCACGTCGCAGCCGCATTCGAACAGCCTGTTTATCGTATTGCTCACCAATTTTTCGTTGCCGGGGATCGGTGTGGCGGAAACCACTACCGTATCCCGGTCGCCCAGACGAATTTGTTTGTGTTCCCCTTTGCTCATGAGCACGAGCCCCGAAAACGGTTCGCCCTGGCTTCCGGTTGTCATCACGACCGTCCTGTTGGGCGGCAGTTTTTCCGCCTCCTGCGGCGTCACGAAGAGTTCCTGCGAGATATCGATATACCCCAATTTTCGCGCCAGCTCCACATACGAAATCATGCTGCGGCCTACGAGCATGACTTTTCTGTTGAAACGCGCGGCTATAGAGAACACTTGAGCGGCTCGGTAGAGATTGCTCGCGAAAGCGGCTATCACGATCCTGTGATCTTTGTGCTGTCTAAAAACATTTTCGAGCGTCCGGCCGACGACCGATTCGGAGATGGTGAAGCCGGCCCGCTCGCTGTTGGTCGAATCCGACAGAAGCACGGTGACGCCTTCCTTGCCGAACGACGCGAGCGACGCCAGGTCTGTGCCGCCGGCTCCCCCCGCCGGGGTCATATCGAGTTTGAAATCACCGCTGTGAAGCAGCGTGCCCACAGGAGTCCTTATGAACAGGGCCATGCTGTCGGGTATCGAGTGTGAAACGCGGATAAAACTCACGTCAAAACAGCCCGTTTTTACGGTATCCCCCGCTTTAACCTCGTTGTACGACGGCTTGTAAGGGGTTCTCACATCGAGCAGCCTGTGCTCCACCAGCGCGAGCGTGAGCGGGGAACCGTATATCGGCGAGTCCACGCGCGGCAGCACCAGCGGCAGAGCGCCTATGTGGTCTTCGTGTCCGTGGGTCAGAAATATGCCCTTTATTTTTTCCTTATTTTCGACAAGATATTGGACGTCGGGAATCACAAAATCTATCCCCAACATCTCCTCCTCGGGAAATTTCAGGCCGCAGTCGATCACTATCATGTCGCCGGCGTATTCGAGCGCCGTCATATTTTTCCCGATTTCCCCCAACCCTCCCAGGGGAATTATCCTGAGTACCGATTTTTTCGCCCGTCGCGCGGCTTCGGACTTGTTTCTCCTGCCTCTTTTAGCGTCAGGCATGTTCGTGCTGGGCTCCGGCCAGTCTCAATGCTTCTTTCATTTACTCCCCCGTTTTACCGTTCCGTCATCTCGCGATTATCGATTCAACATCGATGCGGTTGCGCTGCAACTTGTTTTCAAGCATGAATTCCTGCGTCCTTTTAAGCTCTTCGACGTCGGAAGAGCTTATCTCCGTCGAAAAATCATACCACCCGTACATGGCCTCGACGGCGGCCGCGGACAATTTTACGGCTTCCGCCGTCAGCCTGACGGTATCGCCGCGGTTTTTGCCCATATATTCCAGCGCCCCCGCGTGCATTTCGAGAAAGCGCTTTACTGTGTCCGCGTTATTATCGAGATATTTCTGGGTGGCGGCGATAACTGTAGTGGCGTCGACCAAACCCACCCCGTCCGTGACTACGCTGAAACCGCCCTCCATTGCCCTGTAAGCGTCCGCTCCCGCGAGCAGGGCGGCGTCGACGCTGCCGTTCGACAGCGCGGCGGCCGCGGCCGGTATGCCCATATTGATGAATTCATAATCCGTCTCTTTCAGGTTGGCCGACGACGCGTACGCCGCCAGAAGCTGATGCAGTATGGTGCCCTTCGGGCCTCCTATTTTTTTGCCCTTCAAGTCGGCGGCGGTTTTTATGCCGCCGTCGCGCGCGAATATCATGAAGGCCCTGGGCGCCCGGGAATAAATCCCTATTATCCGAATATCCAGCCCTTCCGAAGCGGCAAGTATGGCCGACGTCGCTCCCACGCAATGAGCGATGTCGACTTCCCCCGCGGCCATGGCCTCGGTCTGTTTGGGCCCGGCGTTTATCTCGGGCAGACGGATTTCCGTTCCCGGAAACGCGGCCTGAAACATGCCAAGGCCTGTCTCGACGATCGTGGGCACGTTCAGAGGAGAGGGGACGAAAGTGACGGACAATCTCTCGGGAACCGCCGCCCACGAGGGGCACGCAACGGCAAACATGACAGCCGCGGCGAAGATCAGAGAGAGCGCGCGCGGCGCGCGGCGCGTATTTTGGGATATCATTTTTCTCACCTCTTGTAACCTATCACGTTTCGGAGCAAATTCTTTCTCCACTGTTCCCCGGACTCATCCTCGACCCCAACTGGGGATCCCCCGTCTATGACGCCTATCACCCCGCGCCCCTGTTCGCTCTCGGCCACTATCACCTGAAGCGGGTTGGCCGTCGCGGCGAAAACGCTGCAAACCTCCTGCACGGCCTTTATACGGGCCATGACGTTTATGGGATAGCCGTCCTTGATGACGACCACGAAAACATGCCCGGCGGCTATTTTAAGGGCGTTTTTGACGGCGCAGTCCGTCAAAGCCCGGTCATTGCCGTCCCTGCGGACGAGTTTTTCTATGGAGGCCTCGCAGAAAGCTATGCCGAATTTCAAGGACGGAGATGAAGTCGCGAGCGCCTCGAACAAATCTTCCACGGTCTTGATAAAATGCGCCTGCCCGACGACGATGTTGCATTCTTCCGGTATTTCCACGGTTTCGCAGCTCAGTTTCAGTTCAGACATATTTCCGCCTCCTCATTTTACGGCCCCTTTACAACATCTTTACAATATCCTAACACAAAAAAACCCCGCCTTACACAGGAGGGGCACAAAATCACGCAAATCGCCGAAATGAAACGCCGAACACGGCGAAAGCCTAGCCGCCGCTCGCGTTCTTCTTTTTCAATTCCTGCACCACGTCGTCGGTTATGTCCGTGGCTCCGTAAAATACCGTGGTCTTATCCACCACCACCGTTATTTTCTTGGCGGTCGCGATCGTGCGGACCGCGAGGTCGATTTCCTTGAACAGCGGCTGCATCAGTTTTTGTTCTTCTTCCGCTATGGTTCTTCGCATGTTCTGGAAAATTTCGGCTTTCTTGTTGTTATCCGTCTCCTTGTCGATCGCCACTTTCGCCTCGTTTTGTTTCTGGTCCGCGACTTTTTTTATCTGGTCCAGGGTCTGTTCGTACTTCGGATGCTGAAACAGCACCTTCTGCGGTTCAATGGCGCCGACTTTCTCCTCGGGCGCGGCGGCCGCCGCCGCAAACGCGCAGGAATACGCCGATACCGCCGCAAAGAACGCGATAATAAACGCAGCCGCAAATTTTTTACTTCCCGACATACCGTTTTACCTCCTCGGAATTAAATCCTCGTCTCCA
>JAISDQ010000070.1 GCA_031264605.1 Synergistaceae bacterium
AGCACGGCCACGTTGGGACGTTCATAACCCATTTTTCGCAAAGCGCCCAGCGCGTTTTTGAGGATGGATTTTTTTTCATCGAGGTTCGGGGCTATGTTGAATCCCCCGTCGGTGACGAACAGCATCCTGGCGCGTCCCGGAAGTTCGAAACCCGCGAGATGGCTCAGCAGACGCCCCGAACGGAGACCGTTCTCTTTGTCCAGAACGGCCCGCAGGTAATCGCTCGTGTTGACGAGACCTTTCATCAGCACGTCGGCCTCGCCGTCGTGAACGCTTTTGACGGCGGCCATGGTAGCTTTGAGAACGTCCGGTTCGTCGATCGTCCTGCACTCGCCCGTATACCCTATCTCGCGCTTTAGGCGTTCTATTTCATTTCCGTCGCCGAAGAGAACGGGCCGTATCCCGGCCGCGGCGGAAGCCTTGTACACAGCGTCGAGGATATCCCTGTCATGCGCCGCCGCGACGCTTATCGCGCTTCGGCGGAAGCGCGATATCTTTTCCGCCATCGCCGAATAACTCGTTATCATGTCTATTCGATTTTTCTTTGCAGCATCTGACATACAAACTGGCGCGCGGTTCTGCCGGTGAAACCGCCGCGTTCGAGCTCCCACCGCATCGCGAGCGTTTCCATCTCGGAGGAATTCATGACGAGCCCCATTTCCTCGGCCACTACTTTCACTATGGACAAATAATCGCCTCTGACAACCGAAGGATACCATATGGAAAGCCCGAAACGATCGGCGAGCGAATGTTTTTCCTGCATCGTATCCCAACCGTGCACGTCGTCAATTGACTCGGCCCGCTCGGACCATACTTCGCGCACGATGTTCCGCCTGTTGGACGTCGCGTAGACGATCACGTTATCGGGTTTCCGCTCCAAGCCGCCCTCGATGAGAGCTTTCAGATGCTTGTACCCGGTCTCGAATTCCTCGAACGAAAGGTCGTCCATAAAAAGTATGAACCTGTAATTCCGTTTCCGCAGTTCTTTGAGAAGCGCCGGTATTTCGGCGAACTGGTCATGCCTCAGCTCCACCATCCGCAATCCTCTTCTGACGAAATCCGGTTCGTTCAAAAGAGCCCTCACGGACGAAGATTTTCCGGTTCCGCTGTCGCCGAAAAGAAGGGCGTTGTTCGACGGGTTGCCTTCCAGAAACGATTCGGTGTTCGAGAGCAGCGCGCGCTTTTGCGTCTCGTATCCGACCAGCGAATCGAGCGTGCTTGGGTCCAGGTCGTCAATGGGTTCGAGAAGCTGTCTGGACGAATCCCAGACGAACGCCCCCGAGAGCGCGAATTTGCCCGCTCCGCACGTCGAGCAGAAATCGGCGAGGGCGGAGGCCATATCTTCCGGAGAGACCGCGGCCGCGAAACGCGCGGCCAAAGCCGTCACGGCGTCCCTTGCCTGGCTGATCCCGAGCGCCAGGTTTTTTTTCCGCGGCGCGAAATTGGACACGCGGAGGAGCGGAGCGTATTGCAAGGCGCCCGAAACTATCTCCTTCACGGATGTGACGATTTTGTGCTGCATCCATAAATCCTGTGCTAGCATCCCGAAAATGTCTTTTGAGACCGACATTCTCTCGTACGCGCTGGTAAGCGGGTTTTCCGCGCCCGCGACGGCCAGGGCGAACTGTATTTCCCATAAATCGCCGCTGTAGGAATATCTTTCCGCTTCGGCGATCATATGCGAAGCGGCTTCGTAGATAATATCCCGCGTCTCGTTGGAAGAAACCGCGTCTTGAGACACCGATCTCGCGATAAGTTTGAATATCTCGTTTTCGTGCAGGTATTTGAAGAACAAACGTCAACACTCCCGGCATTCAGACTTTTGCTGCATCCGCTTCCTTCGTAAATTTCAGTTCGTAAACGCCCGCCGTATCAGACGGCCCGTCATCCGCGCTTTTTTTCCTGTCTCTCGCAAGCGACACGTGATCGCCCGGCGTGAGGGAACCTTCCAGAATCATGTCGGCGAGACGGTCTTCCACCATTTTCTGTATCGTTCTTCTGAGTGGGCGCGCGCCGTATTTGGGGTCAAATCCCCTATCGAGCAGCAATTGGCACGCTTCTTCGTCCACCGACAGTTCCAGCGACTGATCCGCGGCGCGCTTGACGACGTCGCTGAGCATCAGCCGGGTAATTTGCAGCAATTCCTGCCTGTCGAGAGACTTGAACACCACTATGTCGTCTATACGGTTCAGAAATTCGGGACGGAACGTCTTTTTTACCGCGTCCATTATTCCAGACTTCATTCGCTCCCAGTCGGCGTTTTTTCCGCCGTCGTCGTTTCCTGCCCCAAAACCTAGCGACTGTCCTTTTATTATGCTCTCAGCCCCGACGTTGCTCGTCATTATTATAACGGTATTGCGGAAATCCACCTTGTGCCCGTGCGAATCCGTGACGTGCCCGTCCTCCAGGATTTGCAGCAGCAGGTTGAACATGTCGGGATGGGCTTTTTCTATCTCGTCGAACAGGATGACCGAGAACGGTTTGCGGCGCACCATGTCGGTCATTTTGCCGCCGTTCTCGTATCCCACATAGCCGGGAGGAGCGCCGATAAGTTTCGCCACCTCGTGCCGTTCCATGTATTCGCTCATGTCGAAACGCAGCATAGCGTCCTCGCTGCCGAACAAAAATTCCGCGAGAGAACGCGCCAACTCCGTCTTGCCGACGCCGGTAGGCCCAAGGAAGAGAAAACTGCCGACGGGACGCCTGGCATCCTTCATGCCGCTGCGAGCCCTGCGAATCGCGCGCGCGACCACGTCGATGGCCTCGTCCTGTCCCACCATCCGATGATGGATTTCCTCCTCCATGCGGCGGAGCCTGCCCGCTTCCTCCTCCGTCATCTGCACCACCGGAATGCCTGTCCACTCGGCCACCACGCTGGCTATGTCGTTCATGGTGACGGAAGGAGTGAAAGTCGTGCGCTGCTGACGCCACGTCTTGCGGAAATCCTCTATCTCGTCAGTCATTCTGCGCTCGTCATCGCGCAGACGGGCCGCTTTTTCGAATTCCTGGGCCACTACCATATCCTCCTTCTCCTTGCGGAGATCGGAGAGCCTGCGCTCCATGTCCTTCAGTTCGTCGGGAGTCTCCATCGTATTGAGACGTACGCGCGCCGCGGCCTCGTCGATAAGGTCTATCGCCTTGTCGGGAAGAAAACGGCCGGAGATGTAGCGGTTGGACAGCTTCGCCGCCGCCGCCAGCGCGTCCTCGGTATATTTCACCTTATGGTGCCCTTCGTAATTTTCCCTCAGGCCCTGCAGTATCAGCACCGTGTTATTCTCGCTCGGTTCGTCGACCATTACGGGCTGGAAGCGGCGCTCCAGCGCGCTGTCGCGCTCGATGTACTTCCTGAATTCGTCGAGGGTGGTGGCCCCTATTACCTGTATATCGCCCCGAGCTAGGCTCGGTTTCAGGATGTTGGCAGCGTCGACCGCGCCTTCGGCGCCTCCCGCCCCGATGATGGTGTGTATCTCGTCGATGAAGAGCACCACGTTTTTCGACTCGCGCAATTCCTTGAGTATCCTGCGCATCCGTTCCTCAAATTCTCCGCGGTACTTCGTTCCGGCAATGAGATTGGTGATGTTGAGCTGTACTACGCGTTTATCCTTGAGCATCTCGGGAATGGCTCCGCTCGCTATCTCCCGCGCCAATCCTTCAACGACCGCCGTTTTTCCGACTCCGGGATTCCCGATCAGCACCGGATTATTTTTCGTCCTGCGCGTCAAAATCTGGCAGATGCGCGATATTTCCTTATCCCGCCCAATTACGGGATCGAGTTCGCCTTTGGAGGCCATGTCCGACAGATCGGTGCAAAGCTGATTCAGTGTCGGGGTTTTGGACGTGTCCTGCTTTCTCGAATTCACCGCGAATTGCGGCGAACCGACCGTAGTGAACTGAACGTCCCCAGTTTCATGCGAAACGTTCTGTATCTCCTTTCGCAGGCGCGATATATTGAAACCGAGATGTCCCAGTATCTGGCTCGCCAGTCCCTCGCCTTCCGAAAGCAGGCCCAGCAAGATATGTTCCGCCCCGACGTAATTCACTCCCATTCCTCGCGCTTCCCGCATCGAGATATCGAGCACGCGCTTTGCCCTCTGGGAAAGGGGCAGGTCTATTATCTTTTCCTTCGGAGCGCCCTTTTCGAGCACCGATTCGAGTTGCTGCCTTATCTCTTCCGGAGCGACTCCGTGGGACTCGAACATCGATGAGCAGGCGGGATCGACCTCGTCCAGTATGCCCAAGAGCAGGTGTTCCGTCCCGATGATGTCATGACCGAGCCGCAGGGCTTCTTTATGAGCCTGCTGCACGACGCGTTTTCCTTTTTCATTGAAAAATTGCCACATATTTTTCTCCTTTTCAGTTGACGGAGGAACTCAAATTTTCTATAAACTGCCTGAACAAAGCCGCACGCGCGTACTGTTCTTCCGATTGCTCCAATATCACGGGGCACGCGCGGCTGAGATGATATTTCTGACTTCCGACAATCATCCGCCGCCACTCTCTGTCGTCGATGCCGGGTAAAATCCCGATATCCGCGCCAAGTTTCACCAGAGAAAAGGCGTCGGCGGCCTCCGCGAACGACAGTTTTTTGGCGTGCCGCAACAGCCCCCAGGCGCGCCAGAATCTGTCCGTCATATCCTCCTGCCGGGCGTTACGCATTTTATTCTTCGCGGAAAGTTCTCTAGACACGAGAGCCTGCGCCCCCATATATACCGTGTCCATTATTTCGCCGGGGGTAACCGAAAGCGTTATTTTGTTCGAGACGGCGTAAAAACTTCCGCACGGTTCATCGCCAAAGACGCGGAATCTGCCCATCTCGAGGCTGCTCCAGTCTCTTCGGAAGGCCTCGATTGTCTTGGGAAACTCATCGCTCGTCTCGAGCGCCGGCAGGTGCAGAATGACGGTGGCAGTCATTCCGGTGCCCACGTAAGCCGGATTCGCCGTAAGATATCCGAGAACTACGTCGCGCGCCATTTTAATATCTATCGACCGTTCCATATTTCCGATGGTCTCGAACACCGCTTCAAGGTCCAACCCGGAGTTGGTCACCGATATGGAAATATGGTCTTCCTCGTTTATCATGCAAGTCATTCTTCCGTTGGCGTCGCGCAGCAGAAACCTGCCGGCCCCGCCGTTCATGAAACCCGGCGTTATCGTATTCATCTCGAGCAGCAGGTGTTTTGAAAAATCGTCGAGGTTGTCCACAAGACGAAAATCGCACTCGTCCCAGGCCGCGCTTTTTCCGATACTGCCGAGGGCGATAGCCGCCGAATCATACAATTCCGACTTTGAGCATTTTCCGGGAAACGGGAAGCCTTCTATATTTCTCCTCAAACGAACGCTCGAAAGCTGAACCACCGAACCGGCCGTTCCCTGAGCGGACGCGTCATGCACCCAAGCCGGCTCGGCGCTCGCAAACGAATCTTCAGTCATGTTCTTTGTCCATGCCTCCGGCGATGGGCGCAAGAATATCTCTCAACTGCGCGGCCCGTTCATAGTCTTCCCTGGAAATGGCCTCATTCAGTTCCAGTTTCAATCTGGCGATATTGCCCTTGGTTTCTTCCGTTTCCGCAACGGCCGCCCGATGGTTCGTTTCCCCGGAAGTCACGCCGATTTCTCTGAAAGCGTCGGACGCGACCCAGTGGCTTTCGGCGCCTTGCGTCTTATGAAGAAATATGCCCAACGGAACCCTGAAAGACTCGTAACAGTCGGGACATCCGAGTATGCCCGTTTCGCGGAACGAGGCAAAATCGGAACCGCAGGTCGGACAGCACGTTGACTCGAACGGCTGTTCCCGTCTTCTGGTCTGGGTTTTTCGCACCTTCCTCTGCCTGGGGGCGCTTTCGCCTATCGAGAAGGATATCGTGATGCTCGGGAGGACGGGAGATATAAATCCCATTTTTTCAGCGCACGACCTGCAAAGATTCAAATGCTTCACTTCTTCGTCAATTACCTGTCTTATCAATACTTCGACTTCGTTCTTGCCGCAATTATCGCATAACATGACCGACGCTCCCTCAAAACATAGCGAGGCTCACGAGAATCTTTTTCAGAAGCTCAGCCCGCATGGTATCCCTCTTGTAAGGAGGCAGGTCGAAAAGAGTGCGGCCGTTTTCGTCCTGATTCCTCAGCGCCACTTCCGCAATGAGGCGTTCACGCGGAGTTATGGCATCCCTTTCCTGGAGCCTCGCCAGCAGTTTTCGCGAATCCTGCTCCGATATTACGTTTCCCACCAGGTCCTCCAAATGCTCGGCGTATTCGTCGCAGTCGGCGAAACGAAGCTGCATTATGCGAATGAATCCGTGTCCGCCCCGCTGACTCTGGATCAAAAAACCCTGCTCCGGAGAAAATCTGCTTCTCAGAACGTAATTTATCTGGCTGGGCACGCATCCAAATTTTTGAGCCAGATCCTTCCGGCTCAAAACCACTTCACTGCCTTCGCTGTCGCCGAACAAAGTCACTATGTAGTCGCCGATCACTTTCGTCAGGCTATTCATTGCCCCAACTCCTCAATCACCTATATTGCGACTGATTATAGGGCAAGGTCAAAATAAGTCAAGAGAATTTTTCATTCTCTCTCCCCTCTCCGCGGGAAAAACGGTTTAACTTTGTTTTCCTTCCCGGCGGCGATGCGCGCGATATTTTCCCTGTGCCGCGCGGCGGCGAATACGGCCAGAAACAGGCCGCAAAAAAAATAAGGCCGCGGCATGCCGAACATGGGCATACAAAAAGCGCAGGCGAAAAGCGCCGTCATCGAAGCCAAAGAGACCGCGCATGATATCTCGCGCGCCACAAACCAGACGACTCCGCCCAAAATCGCCGCGGCGGGATTGAAAAAATCGAAAAAAGCGATGACCCCGAAGGATGTGGCGACTCCCTTTCCTCCCCTGAATCCTATCCAGACCGGGAAATTATGCCCCAGGACGCTCATGGCGCCGACCACCGACAGCAAAGCCGCGTCGTCGTGCCCCATAGCCATGGTGAGCAATATCGCGAGCCCCCCCTTGAACATATCCGCGACTGCTGTGAAAACGGCCCATTTTTGGCCCAGCACGCGCGAAACGTTAGTGGCGCCTATATTGCCCGAGCCAAATTTTCGGATGTCTTCACCCTTGAGCAGCTTCACTAGCAGATAGCCTGTCGGACACGAACCGAACAGGTACCCAAGAGTTGCCCACGGAACGAAATATTCGAGCGTATCAATCATCCTCGGCGCCTCCTTCTCCAATATTATATGATATTAAAGAAATCTTTGACGATATTTCGGAGAATAAATTTCCCCGCCGCAAGCGGCGGGGTATTAAGGGGCAAGGACAAGGACATGAAACGCCCCAAGGGGCGGGGAATTAGACCCTGAGTGATTAAAGCACGAAAAACGGGGGCCCGCAATCGCCCCCGCTGTAATTTGTTTTTTTGCCTTTACGCTCGGTTCCGTCCGAAGGCCGTTTTACACCCTCAGACGCCCTTGGCGTACACCGGTTCCGCTTCGAGCGGCGTATGGGCCGCGCGTATCCTGTTGCCTTGCGTATAGACAAGCGCTCCGTACACGACGGCGAATATTACGCCCAACGTGTAAGCGACGTTCATCGGCAGTCTGAAACCCATCGGCGCGTTGCATATGAATGTGAAAGTTATGAACGCGTACCACATGCCGGGTATGAGCGACATGAAAGCGGCCGTCTGGTAACCTTTGCCCAGCATATAAATCGTTATTATCCCGAAAGCGAATAAGGAGATCGTCTGGTTGCTCCAGGCGAAATACCTCCAAAGCACGTTAAACCCGTTGGGCGACATCTTCGCCCAGTAAAGTATCGCGACGACTAGCGCGAATATGGGCACGCAGATGTAAATTCTGTTGCGCGTGGGTTTCTGGTCGAGGCGTATATAATCGGCGATCATGAGGCGAAGCGAGCGGAGGGCCGTGTCTCCCGAAGTTATCGGAAGCACTATGACGCCCAGAATCGCTATCATGCCCCCAACGTTACCGAGCATATCGTGCGCCACAGTGCCGATTACGAGCGCGGGAGCCTTGAGAAGCATATCGAGCGGCCCGGGAAACGCCTCCGTAACGGTAATCCCCTTGTTGACCGCTCCTATCGCCGCCGCCGCCCATATCATCGCGATGAATCCCTCGACCACCATCATGTTGAAGAACGTCATCCGTCCCTGTTTCTCGCTGGTGACGTTGCGCGAGATGATGGCCGTCTGCGTGGAATGGAAACCCGACACTATCCCGCACGCGACGGTGATGAAAAACATCGGTATAAGCCTCTGGCCGGCAGGATGTCCCACCCTCAGAGATTCCATGGTGAATTCGGGAAGAGTGTATCCCTTCAGGAAAATCCCCCCGAATATGCCGACCGCCGAGAAGAGCAGTATCGCCCCGAAAACTGGGTAGATACGGCCGATAAGCTGATCTATGGGGAACATCGTTGCCATGAGGTAATAGATGAAAATTACCGCGTACACGACCCAGGTCGAAACGTCGGTCGCCGCGCCGGAAAGCCCGAGCACCTGAACCGCCGCTATATCTCCGGGAGTGTATATGAACACCGCGCCGACGAGAAGCATTAGCAGACATACGAAAACATTGTAAAGATTGTAAACGGGCCCGTTGGTGTACTTTTTGACGAGATCGGGCATCTGCATACCGTTATTGCGTATCGCGAGCATCCCCGAGAAATAGTCGTGCATTGCCCCGCCCAGAATATTTCCTATCGGGATCAGAATGAATGCCACAGGCCCGAACAGTATGCCCTGAATGGGACCCAGAATCGGGCCGGTGCCCGCGATATTGAGAAG
>JAISDQ010000076.1 GCA_031264605.1 Synergistaceae bacterium
TTCACCATCGTGTATATCGCCATATCGCAGAACACGAGCCTGTCTCCCGGAACCAGCCGCCGGCGGAACGCGTAATCGCCTATCACGTCTCCCGAGAGGCATGTGGGGCCGCCCAGCCGATATACGTGCGGATGGCCTTCCGCCTGAGCGGCGTCGGGCGTAGCGCTGCCCAAAATGTAAGGCCTGTAGGGCATCTCCAGAACGTCCGGCATGTGGCAGGCGGCGGAAACGTCGAGCAACGCTATATCCATCCCGTTGCGCGTGACGTCCAGCACGGTGGCGGTTAAAAAACCCGCGTTCAGCGCGATGGCTTCTCCGGGTTCCAGGTACACGCCGACGCCGTATTTTTCCCGGAATTGCCGTATCAGACGGACCAACAGCGCGGCGTCGTAATCCGCCCGGGTGATATGGTGTCCTCCGCCGAAGTTGACCCACTTGACCGAGCGCATGTACCGGCCAAACTTTTTCTCGAACGCCGCCAGCGTGCGCTCCAACGTGTCGGCGCCCTGCTCGCACATCGTGTGGAAATGCAGCCCTTCCAACCCGGGCGGAATGCCGGAATCGTTCGCCTCGCCCGATATTTGCGCAATCCTGTTCATTTCGGCCTCGAATTCGGCCGCCGTGGTTCCGAGGCGCGAATGAGGGGCGCAGGGGTTGTAAATTTCGGTTTCGATCTCAGAGTATTCTGGGTTCACCCGAATGCCGCAGGAAGGCGTCGGGGCCGTTTTCGCGCGTGAAGCGAACCGTTCCCACTGAGCGGGCGAATTGAATATCACATGGTCGCAAATCCGCGCGATTTCATCGAATTCGTCATCCCTGTAAGCGGGCGAGTAGATATGCACTTCCCGGCGCATTTCCTCACGCGCAAGCCTGGCTTCGAAGAGGGAACTCGAGGCGGCTCCGTCTAGGTATTCGGAGATGAGCGGGTAACACGAATACATCGAGAACGCCTTCTGGGCCAGCAGGATTTTGCATCCGGCCGCCTCGGCCACGCCTCGAAGCAGTTCCAGGTTTCGGACCAACAATCCCTCGTCGAGCACGTAGCACGGTGAAGGGAACAGAGACCAATCGATTGGCGGCGTCGGGAGCGGGTATTTGCCGGCTGCCGGTTCGTGCGAGGCGATATCGCCCGCGCTGCCCGATATCCCGGCGCCGCGGGGCGTCAAAAGTCCTCCAGCAGCGCCGGGGCGAAGTCCTCCCGCCAGGGCAGGCCGAAACGGTTCAGCGCTTCCATGAAGGGGTCGGGATCGAATTCCTCTATGTTGAATACGCCGGGCCCACACCAGACGCCGGTCATGAGGAGCGCCGCGCCGATCATCGCAGGAACGCCGGTCGTATATGAAATCGCCTGGGAACCCACCTCTCTGTAACATTCCTGATGGTCGCAGACGTTATACACGTAATAATCGCGCCGTTTGCCATCCTTCTCGCCCTGGAAAACGCAGCCGATGTTGGTCTTGCCCTTCGTTCGCGGCCCAAGGGAAGCCGGGTCGGGAAGCACGGCCTTCAGGAATTGCAGCGGCACTATCTCGCGCCCTTCGTACAGCACGGGCTTTATCGAGGTCATTCCGACATTTTCCAGCACATGCAGGTGGTTGAGGTAATTTTGCGAGAAGGTCATCCAGAAACGGATCTGTTTTACGCCCTTGATATTGATCGCGAGCGACTCCATCTCCTCGTGATGAAGGAGATAAATGTCTTTTGTCCCGATCTCGGGGAAGTCGTACTCGCGTTTAATCGCCATGGGTTCGGTTTCCAGGAAGCGGCCGTCCTTGAAGTAACTGCCCTTTGCGGATACTTCGCGAATGTTGATCTCGGGATTGAAATTCGTCGCGAAGGGATATCCGTGATCGCCGGCGTTCGCGTCGAGGATGTCGATCTTATGTATTTCGTCGAAATGATGCTTTTGCGCGTAGGCGCAGTACACGCCGCTGACGCCGGGGTCGAAGCCGGAACCCAGCAGCGCCGTTATGCCCGCTTCGCGAAATCTGTCCCGGTACGCCCACTGCCATTTGTACTCGAACTTCGCCACATCCGGAGGCTCGTAGTTCGCGGTGTCCACGTAATCCACGCCGGCCGCGAGACACGCCTCCATGACCGAGAGGTCCTGATAAGGAAGCGCTACATTGATGACGACCCGCGGTTTTTCCGCGCGTATCAATTCCGTCAGCTCCGCCGCGTTATCGGCGTCGACCCTTGCCGTGCGGACGCGGGTCTTTCCGCCACCCGGCGCGTTCCTGCCGATATGCTCCCTGATCGCCTCGCATTTGGAAAGCGTCCGGCTGGCGATGCATATCTCATCGAACACTTCGCTGTTCTGACAGCATTTGTGCGCCACAACGCCGGCCACGCCGCCGGCTCCGATAATCAATGCCTTACCCATAAAGCAACCCCCCGTATTTTCAGTTTATTTGACCAGTCCGTTTATTATGTCGCTCGGTTCGACGAAAAATATCCGGTCTTTTATCCGCAGGATGTCCCACCGATTTTTGATTATACCCTTATCGCCCGAGGATATGGCCATTTTATTGTATTCGTCGCTTTCGTTCCCGTAACTGTAATTCGTAGTCGTGCTGCCAAGTTTGAGGGCGCGATCATCCCGGAGCAGGAATATGTCGTTTCCGATGCCCAGCAGGACTTCGGGCTCTCCGTCGCCGTTCATGTCCTCCAGACAGAAGAACGAGACCTTCCAGTCGCTATCGTAGTATCCGCGGTTGAAGAGATCCTCCCGGCGGGCTCGAATCAGGCGCTCCCTCCCGCCGGGGCTGAGTTCCCCGCCGAATACCGGCGCTTCGCGGGCGCTTTGCGCTAAATTCTCGAAATTCTCTTTATTCCTCTGTTCGCTCGTTTTGTTTAATTGCGCGTTGAGCGTTTCATAATCTCTTTTTACCGACGCTACCTCCTTCGCGATCAGGTCGCGAATTTGAGCCGCCTGTTCGCCGGACGCGAACGGGCCCAATTTCTCGGCGATCAGTGCCTCCCCGCCGGCGTCCAGACGCTCCGCGGCCCTGATGCCGTAGACGCCCAGCCTTCGAGCGGTATATCTCCAGTCGAACTTCTCGGCGTCCTCACCCTTCCGGATGGATTCTCTCAGCCATTCGAGGCGCTTGTTCAGGACTATCCTCCTCACGTCGCATACGGGAGACGAGAAGAGGATGAGAGCCGCGCCGAGCGCCGGGAACGCGGCTCTGTTCACCATGCCGTAAAAGACCGGCCATTTCTTCCAGCGCCTCACGAGGAAAAACGCCCACGCGAGGCTCCACAGGCCAAAAGCCGCGTTGAGGGCGAACGAAAACGCCCTGTCAACCGTCAGGCCGTACTGCCCTATGCGGATGCCTATCGTGTATACGAGAATCGGGCAGAAGACAGGCAGCGCGACGAGGGATATTTTGACCAGCGCGTTGACCGGGCGAAAGAACGGTTCGCGCGGATTCTCGCCGCCGGCGAAGCCGTCCCGCCATGCGGCGAACGCGCAGAGGCCCGTCGCGAGAAATGCCCCGAGTATTATGTCGCTCGCCAGCCCCCTCCCCCATAGATTTTTTATCCCCATGGGCAGGGCGGCGGCGAAGGTCAGAGTGAAGACGGAGAGCACTGGCATAAGACAGGAGAATATCGGCAGGACATATCGCTCGAGAACGTCGATCAGGCGATCCGAGCGGGCGGTCCAATAGAACGCCGCGCCCCAGGCGGCGAACGCGACGACAATGAAATTCCTGACCAGCCACCGGGCGGTTTTCGCGACGCCGCCGCCGATTATGCGGGTAAGCGCCGCGCCGGTAGTGAGCGCGGCGAAAAACAGTATCAGGAACAGTCCCGCGATAATCGAGGCGAAGAAGACGCGCGAGAAGTTGCGGAACGAGACCCTCCACTCCGGAAAAGCGCCGTCCCCGTCGATCCACGACACGAAGCCGGGCAGCGTCAGGATCGCCCCCGCACAGGCGGCCATGAGGATCGCGGTAGGTTCGGCGTATAACGGGGAATATGGGTACCTGAAAAAAATTCGCGCGCCGTCAAGCAACAGCAGAATCGCGCACCATGGAACCGCGGCCGCGGCAACGCGCCATGTCATATCACGGGCGAGATAAAACGGCAGCGGAAGCATCGACGCGGTGATGTACCAGCGCCACTGCACCGGAGACTTGATCATGAAAAAAAAGGCGATTCCCTGCGCGAGGCCGACGCATACCGTCGAGGCCATGCGCAGGACGCGCGGATCGCGGAGGAACGCTTGCCCGGCATTGTCCCTTTCTCTCTCGTTTTCTATGGCTTCGTCGGTTTTTTGCGATTCGCCGGACATCGATACGTCTCCTTCGGGAAAATTTTTTTCGCGATACGAGCGGTATTGTACCTCCACCTGCCGGTTATCGCCAACGCCGGGCTCGCTAAAAAGGGGCCGGGGAACCGGTTTCCCGAAATTTTACCGCGGTTCGCGACGCGGCCCTACAGCACCGAGTAATCGGAATCGCGTTTATCGGCGATGAACATGTGTCCGGGCGCGTGGGTGATCGCGAACGGCGGTTTGGATTGCATCACGGCCGCCTGCGGCGTCACTCCGCAAGCCCAGAAGACGGGAATCTCCCCCTCTTTTACCGTCACGGCGTCGCCAAAATCGGGACGTCCGATATCTTTTATCCCTATCGCCGCCGGATCTCCGATGTGAACCGGCGCGCCGTGAACCGACGGAAAACGCGACGTGCACGTCACGGCTTTCACGACCTGAGCGCGCGGAACCGGCCTCATGCTCACGACCATATTTCCCGAGAAACGCCCCGCCGGGACGCATTTTATGTCGGACATATACATGGGGACGTTGACGCCCTCCTCGATGTGCCGGACGCCTATGCCCGCCTCAAGCATAGCGTTTTCGAACGAGAACGAGCAGCCTATGAGAAAAGCCACAAGGTCGCCGCGCCACGCCGATATGATGTCGGCGGGTTCGTCCGTGAGAACGCCGTTCTCCCATATTCTGTATTTTGGGATGTCAGTTCGCACGTCCGCGCCCGGCGCGATAATTTTAGGCTCGGGATCGCCCGGTTCGGTGACGTCGAGAATGGGGCACGGCTTCGGGTTTCTGGTCGCGTAAAGCAGAAAATCCCACGCCCAATCCCCGGGGAGGACGATCATGTTCGCCTGCGCGTATCCCAGCGACAACCCGGACGTAGGCGCGGTCCAGCCGCCGTTTCTGATTATATTCCTGACGTCGGACGCGGGTTTGCGGGCAAGGTCTTGGGCGGAATACGGCATCTTCAGACCGCCTCCCTCAACGGTTTTATCTCCACTCCCGCCGACACGAGAGCCTCCCGCACCGCGGCGGCCATGTCGACTGCGTCTTTGGAATCGCCGTGCAGGCAGATAGTGTCGGGCACGATGCCGATCTCCGTCCCGTCTCCGGCCGTCACCTTACCGGCCGTCACCATCCGCACCGCCCGCCGCGCGGACAATTTCGCGTCGTGAATCACCGCGCCTTCCATGGAACGGGGCATCAACGACCCATCCTTCATATAAGCCCTGTCCGCGAAAACCTCCGACGC
>JAISDQ010000101.1 GCA_031264605.1 Synergistaceae bacterium
CGATGGCCTCGCCGTTCGATATAACGATATCCCTGAAGGGTGATCGCGACGCGCAAAAGATTTTCCCAAGGCTCGGCTATGACGCGGACAAGGGCGTCGGGCTCGGAATAAGCGGAGGCTTTGGGTGGCGGGGCGGTTCTCTCGATCTCGACTTCATAGGCTGGAGCGAGGGAATTTTCGAGATGGACGCTTTGGCCGTTCATCAGATAGCGGCCGGACTGTCGGTTTACGGCGGCATGAGCAGGGCATATGACAGAGATTTGGACGAAACCGAATGGCGTCCCAGATGGGGCGCTTCCTACGCGTGGAAAGGCTGGACTCTGGCGGCGGGCTGGACCAAACGCGAACTGCTGTCCGTTGAACGGCGCGCGGGCGATGTATCGCGCTACGAACTGGAGAGAAAGCCCGAAATAAGCCTGTACAGTCCCTGGTATGACGAAGGGATCGCCGGAGGCCGTTTCAGAGTATTCGGTCTGTGGGGCAGTTACAGAGACACGCGATGGGGTACGTCCGATTCGTACGACCGCATGGGTTTCGGCTTTCAGGTGACGGGCGAGCCGTGGGCGAGGAAGGGCTTCACCCCTTTTTACAACGCTACTTATCAGCATTTCATGTACGACGACGACGTTTCCGACTCTCAGAAGGTTCTCGACGCGCGGCTGGGTATACTGTGGCAAGCCGGCAGTTTCGACTTCAGCACGGCTTACCTGAGACAGTGGGCTTGGGGGAGGTCGCCGCTCAGATGGGATAGGTACGGCGAACGCGACGAATTGTATCAGGAAATAGGGTTCAGCGTCCCGACGGATAATCCCGACTATTCGTGGAAACTAGGCGTGCGGGCCGCTTACGACATCGCCGACGAAGAGCTGGCCGAGATGGTGTACAAAGTGAGTTACAAACATCACTGCCTGGTATGGGACGCGGTGTTCAGGGACGACGTGAGGGGCGAAGACGACTGGATGGGGCTGAATCTCTTCATCACCGACCTGCCCCACGGAAATTTGCGCCTGTTCGGGGACGGCGACCTTTCGGATCCCTTCGCGCACTGAACCGTTAAGGAAATACTGAATATCCGCCGCGGGCTTACATATATGCTATAATAAAACAGTAACAGACACGGGGGGACTCTTCGGAGTTGAGAAGGCTGAAACCTGACCCTTTGAACCTGTCGGTTAATACCGTCGTAGGGAGAATCATAACGAAAGCCATGGCGCTGCCCTCGGGGGGAGCGTCTTTTTTTATTCTACATTAAGGAGGGGTTTCGATGAAAAAAGCGTTGAGCATCGCCGGTTCGGATTGCAGCGGCGGGGCCGGTATCCAGGCCGACATCAAGACGTTTTCGGCGCACGGCGTTTTCGGCATGACCGTCATCACGTCGGTGGTAGCGGAGAATACTTTCCGCGTGATCGAGTATCAGGACGTACGTCCCGATATCATCGAGAAGCAGATCGACGCGGTGTTCGAGGACATTCCGCCGGACGCGGTGAAGATCGGGATGCTGTCATGCCGGGAGACGATGCTCGCGGCAGCGGGAAAACTGCGCGAACATAGGCCGCGAAACGTGGTCGTCGATCCTGTCATGTACGCTAAAAACGGTTGCGCCCTGATGGACCCGGAATCCATCGATACGCTCATCGCCGAAATCGTCCCGCTGGCCGACGCGGTTACGCCGAATATTCCCGAGGCGGAAAAAATGGCGGGCATGATAATTGCGTCGCTGGACGAGGCGAAAGAGGCCGCCCGGAGAATTCATTCGTTCGGATGCCGCGCCGTGCTGGTCAAAGGAGGCCACGGCCTCGCGGACGCCGGGGGAGACGCCGTCGACACGCTGTATGACGGCGGCGGGTTTTATCATTATTCCGCCCGTCGAATCGATACCAAAAACACTCACGGCACCGGCTGTACGCTTTCGTCGGCTATCGCGTCGAATCTGGCTTTGGGGATGCCCGTTTCCAAAGCGGTGGAGCGCGCGAAAACGTATGTCACCGCCGCGATCGGCCACGCGCTCGAACTTGGCAGGGGAAACGGCCCCACACACCATTTCTACGACCTGTACCGCTTGGGAGGATTGGCCGAAAATGAATGAATACGCCGCTCTGCTCGAAAACGTGCGGGCGAAGAAGCCGCTCGTACACCACATAACCAACTACGTGACCGTCAACGACTGCGCCAACATCACCCTCGCCATAGGCGGCTCGCCCGTCATGGCCGACGAATTGGCCGACGCGATGGACATCGCCGCCATATCCTCGGCGGTCGTGCTGAACATGGGGACGCTGAACGAGCGCACGATTCCCGTCATGCTAGCGGTAGGGAAATCAGCCAACGCGAAGGGGATTCCCGTAGTCTTCGACCCCGTCGGGGCGGGAGCATCGAAGCCGCGAAACGAGACCGCTGCAAAGCTGCTGAGCGAAGTCGCTCTCGCCGCCGTGCGCGGAAACATCTCGGAGATACGCTTCCTCGCCGGACTGCGATCGCACACGAAAGGCGTGGACGCTTCCGACGCCGATCTCGCCGGCGCGTCCGACGCCAAGCAGGCGGCGAAGTCCCTGGCGGAGCGGACGGGCGGCGTCGTCGCCGTCACGGGCGCGCAGGACGTTATCACGGACGGTAAAAAAACCGTCTCGGTTTCAAACGGCGTAGCGATGCTGGGCAGCCTCACGGGTACCGGCTGCATGTGTTCATCGCTCATAGGATGTTATTTGGGGGCGAATCCTGACAAGCCGTTCGAGTCGGTGACAGCGGCGCTGCTATCGATGGGAATCGCCGGCGAGATCGCCCACGAACGCGCGGGACATCTTGGCAGCGGTAGTTTCCGCGCCGCGCTCCACGACGCCATGAGCCGCATGGACGCGTCCGTGCTGGAGAGGCGGGCGAAATATGACGAAGCCTGAGATCGACTATACGCTATATCTCGTGACCGACCGGGAACTCATGAGTTCCGCGAGCGTCGAGGAATCCGTGCGGGAGGCGATTGCCGGCGGCTGCACGGTGGTTCAGCTTCGGGAGAAGTCTTTATCGTCGAGGGATTTTTACGAAACCGCCCGCTCGGTGCGCGAGATCACCTCGCGGTCGGGCGTCCCGTTCATCGTCAACGACAGGCTGGATATCGCGCTCGCCGTGGACGCGGACGGCGTTCATGTCGGGCAGGAAGATTTGCCTTGCTGCGCGGCGCGGCGGATTATGGGGGACGGCAAAATCGTGGGGGTGTCCGTGAG
>JAISDQ010000105.1 GCA_031264605.1 Synergistaceae bacterium
CGACAGCGACTGACTGGCGCGCAAATAAAATAAGCTGGACTGAAGGTGTCTCGGCATGTTGCACTGCGGTATAGTTGGGCTTCCCCTCAGCGGGAAGAGTACTATTTTCAACGTGATAACCGGGGCCGGGGCCGAAGTGAAACCGTACGCCGGAGGCAGGATCGACCCGAACAGGGCGGTGGTCGACGTGCCGGATTCGCGTTTTGACAGGCTGGCGCAAGTTCACCGTCCCAAAAAAACTACTCCCGCGCAGGTGGAATTTGTCGACCTGGCGGGGCTCTCGCGCGGCGCGGGAAAAGGCGAGGGGCTCGGCAACGCGTTTCTCTCGTTCGTGGCCGACGCAGACGCGCTGATTCACGTGATCCGATGTTTCAACAACCCGGACGCGCCTCATCCCGAAGGAAGCGTCGATCCGGTCCGCGATTGGGATATAATAAACATGGAGTTGACATACAGGGATTTGGCCGTGATCGAGAACAGGCTCTCAAAGCTGGCCGGCAAAAAAAATCTCCCTCCTGAAGAGAAAGCCGAACAAGCCCTTCTCGAACGCTGTAAAAGCTGGCTGTTTGAGGAAAAATTTCTGAAAGACCTCGAACTTACGGATTCCGAGCGCCGCTCTCTGCGGGGCTTTACGTTTCTCACCGAAAAACCTCAGATCATCGTGCTGAATATGGACGAATCGACCGTCGAACTGGCCTCGGCGCCAAACGGAGCAGCCCTTGAAGCACGCGTCGGCTTGGGGCGTGACACCGCGATCACGCTTTACGGACGCCTCGAGATGGATCTGCTGGATGTCTCCGATGACGAGGCTGCGGAGTTCACGCAGGGTTTGCCGATAGACCGGCCCGGAAGGGAGCGGCTTATTTCATCGGCGTACGCGGCCCTGGGGCTGATCAGTTTCTTCACGTGCGGCCCGGACGAAGTGCGCGCGTGGACGCTTCATGACGGCGAGAACGCGGTCGACGCGGCCGGGGCGATTCACAGCGATCTGGCGAGAGGGTTCATACGCGCCCAAGTGGTCAGCTACAGCGACTACGAAAAATTCGGAGACTCTTACGCCAACTGCCGCGACGAGGGCGTTTTGAAGCTCGAGGGGCGCGATTACAGGGTGAAAGACGGCGATATAATAGAAATAAGGTTCAACGTATAGAGGTGAGCGCGATGAAAATCGGAGTGGACCTGGGCGGGCATACGCTGACCGCGGCGTCGGTTTCGTGCGGCGGCCCGAAACCGAGGATCGAAAAGATCGACAAAACGGACACCCCGCGATCCAGAAGCGTCAGGGAAATCATGGAAGCGATAGCCTTCGCGGCTGAGCGCCTGTCGGGGGGAGAGAAAATAACCTCGGTGGGGGTGGCGGTGCCGGGCATGCTGAACGCCGACAGGCGGCGCGCGCTCCGTCTGCCGAATTTTCCCGCCGAATGGGACGACCTCGACGTCGTCGACGCCGTCGAAACGGCGCTGGAATCGCACGGAATGAACGTGCCGGTCCTCATCGAAAACGACGCGAACTGCTACGCTCTGGGCGAAGGCAGCGCGGGCGAGGCCGTAGGTGTCTCCGACTTTGTGACGTTCACGATGGGCACGGGAATCGGGTGCGGCATCGTTACCGGGGGAAGACTTCTGACAGGCGCTCACGGAATGGCGGGCGAGGGTGGGCACGTGGTGGTGCGGGGCGAAGCGCCCTGCGGGTGCGGAGGCAAGGGGCACTCGGAGACGCTCGCCGCGGCCGACGGAACCTCCGCGCGCGCGCTGGCCAAGGGATTGCCGGAAGATTTCGAAAAACTTTGGAAAATGAGGGGCCAGGCCGAGGCGGATGAGGTTCTGGACGTCACGATCGACGTCATGGCGAGGACTATCGCGACGGCGTGCCACCTGCTCGACCCCGAGATAGTGATAATAGGCGGCGGAATGAGCAGGGGAGAGGGGATAGGCGACGCCCTGAAATCCAGGTCGGTGGGATATTTGTCCCGGCCTTTCAAGAAGCTGCTGGATATCAGGATTTCCCGCCTCGGCAGCGAAGCGGCGCTTTATGGCGCCGTGAGCATCGAATCGCGCGGTAAAGCCGCCGGTTCAAAATGATATTGAAGCGTAAAAGTCCCGTTTAGCGTTTTTCAGGCGTTCATCGCCGGTAAACGCGCCGATGTTTCCGCTCTTGACGGCATTATTGCGTATAATACGTATAATGTACCAATTTCGCGAATCATTCACAATAATGGCAATCTATGCTGTACAATATTCCACATTATTTTCAGAAGAAAATCGAGGTGAGGGCATTTGTTTTTTTCCCTGAACAGGAATAACGACGCGCGTGACGGGATATTTCGAAAGTTCCTCGTTTTTGAAAGCGCGGGCGGCGAACATGCAAGCTGACGCCGGAGGACTGGCGGCGCTTTTCGCGTCCGTCTTCAACACGTATACCGGCGGCATCGCCACGCTGTTTGCCGTGAACTGCATAGCTGCGATGGGCGTGTCGCTTTTCACCGGGTTCACCGGGATATTCACCCTCGGACACGCCGGTTATATGGCGATTGGCGCCTATACCGCGGCGATAATGACAATTCGCGGCGGATTTCACTGGTTCGCTGGAGTGATATGCGGCGGCCTGCTCGCGATGATTCTGGCGTGCCTGATCGGCCTGCCCACGCTGAAACTCGTGGGAGACTACTACACCATCGCCTCGCTCGGGCTGGGGGAAGCGATAAGGCTTGTCATCGAGAACTGGCACAGCGTTACGAGGGGCGCTCGGGGATATCCCGGCATACCGCACTATACCACTCTCCCGGTCGCGCTGTCCTTTATGGTCGTGCTTGGAGTGATGATGTTCTTCCTCATAAAAAGCAATTACGGCCGGGCGTTCAAGGCGTGCAGGGATGATTACGTCGCCGCCTCGCTGCTGGGCTTTCATACGTCCAGATACAGGGTGCTGAGTTTATCCGTCTCAGGTTTCTACTGCGGCGTCAGCGGCGCCCTGATGGGAGGCTTCATGTCGTTCATCCAGCCTTCGATGTTCGATATGGCGAAATCGACGGAACTGGTCTCGATAGTCGTTTTCGGAGGGCTCGGTTCGATGAGCGGGTGCCTTTTGGGCACCGGAGTGCTGACGCTGGTGACCGAAGTTTTCCGCTCCATATCTCAGTACAGGATGCTCATATACGGCCTGGTTCTCGTTCTGGTGATGGTGTTGAGGCCGGAGGGAATTATGGGCCATAACGAGATATCGTTCGGCTTTTTTTCCCGTCTGCTCGGGATACGTAAAAAACCCGGTCCGCAAGGCGAGGCGTGAGGGAACGTTCCATGGACGTCGTTCTCGATATGAAAAACGTCGGAAAATCCTTCGGAGGCATCCAGGCCGTATCGGATATCTCCTTCACGATACGCGAGCGCGAGCTGGCCGGATTGATAGGGCCCAACGGGGCGGGCAAAACCACGGTGTTCAATCTTGTGACCGGGGTATATGACGTCTCCGGCGGCGAAATGATATACCTGGGCCGTAATATAAACTCCCTCAGGACGTACGAGGTGGTGGCGAAAGGTATTGCCCGGACTTTCCAAAATCTCAGGCTGTTCGCGTCCTCGACCGTTCTCGAAAACGTGATGACCGCCACCCAGCAGCACCATAAATACAGCTTTTTAGAGGCCGTGAGCCATTTCGGCAGGTGGCGCGGGGAGGAACGCGCGATACGCGCGGAGAGCATGGAGCTTCTGGAGCGGGTCGGACTTGCGGAGCGAGCCGGGCAGGCGGCCGGTACGCTTCCCTACGGACTGCAGCGCAGGCTGGAGATAGCGCGCGCCCTGGCGCTGCGCCCGAAGCTCTTGCTTTTGGACGAACCGGCGGCCGGAATGAACCCTGAGGAAGTGTACGCCCTCAACGAGCTTATCGCTCATATACACGGCGACTTCAAACTGACAATACTTTTGATAGAGCATCACATGGATATGGTTATGGAGATATGTCCCCACATAATATGCATGAACTTCGGAGCGAAGATAGCCGAGGGTACGCCGGACGAGATCAGGACTCATCCGGAAGTGCTGAAAGCCTATCTGGGAGAGGAGGAGTGAGGTATGGACGGTGAAACGCGCGCGCCGCTTCTCTCGGTCAAAAATCTCTCGGTGAGTTACGGGGCGATACAGGCGCTCAAGGGCGCGTCCCTCGAAGTTTACTCCGGCGAAATAGTCTCGGTGATAGGGGCCAACGGAGCCGGCAAATCGACTTTGATGAACGCGATAATGGGAGATGTAAAACGCGCGGGCGGCGAAATTACCATCGACGGTCGCCGGCTGCCCTCCAGAAGCTACCAGGTAGTGAATGCCGGAATCAGCCTGTCACCCGAAGGCAGAAAGCTGTTCGCGCCTCTCACCGTCAGGGAAAATCTGGAGATGGGCGCGTTCCCGCTGAAGTCAAAAACCGAGATCGAGGGACAGATCGAACGCGTATTCACCCTGTTTCCCCGGCTCAAGGAGAGGGAGCGGCAGTACGCGGGCACTCTTTCCGGCGGCGAACAGCAGATGCTTGCCATAGGACGCGCGCTCATGGCGCGCCCGCGCGTGCTGCTGCTCGACGAACCGTCGCTCGGGCTCGCGCCCATAATAATTACCGAAATATTCAAGGAACTGACCGAGATAAACCGCAATCTGGGAATGACTATGCTGATAGTGGAGCAAAACGCCCGAAAAGCCCTGCTCTTGTCGAACAGGGCGTATGTCCTTCAGACAGGCTCGATAACCGCGCAGGGAAACTCACAGGACCTCCTGCACGACCCGCAGATAGAGGCGGCGTATCTGGGCGGAGGCAAGAAAGCGAAGTAAAACCGTTTACTGCACGCTTACCTTGTCTCCGTCGTTCAGGTTCGTCCCGCCGAACACTATCAGCCTGTCGCCGGATACGAGCCCTTCGGTTATTTGAACGTAATCGCCCTGCCGCAGGCCCGTCTTCACCGGCTTCATGACGGCTGCGGAGTTCTCTTCCAGAAACACTATTTCCCCGTCGTCGCCGTTTTGTATCGAATTGGCCGGAATCAGAACCGCGTTTTGGAATTCGCGCTCCACGAGCGAAACCTGCCCGAACATGCCGGGACGCAGCCGGTTACCGGCCGCCTCGTTGTCGAGTTCTATCTCGACCGCGCTCGACCGCGTCGATGGGTCGACGTAGGGGTCAATCCGCGACACTTTGCCCTGAAACTCCTCGTCTGGAAGCGCGTCGAAACGCAGTATAACGTCCATGCCCGGCTTGACGGCGAAGATTTTTATTTCGGGCACGCGAAGCGACGCCTTGAGTTTCCGAAGGTCGGCTATGTCGAGCATCGGGGAACTGGGCGATATCATCGCGCCCGGCGTGAGGGAATAATCCGACAGCACCGTTCCGTCAAGAGGCGAGTATATTATGTAATCCTGCTTGGCGGATTTCACGCGCCCCAATTCCGCTGAGGCCTGCCGCTCCTTCGCGACCGCCGCGTTGTAGCTCGCGCGGGTGCTGGCGTAGGCCGTCGATATGGAGTCGTATTGCTGCTGGGTGCTGAAGCCCTCTTTCAAAAGCCTCTCGTACCGGTCGACGTTCGTCTTGGCGTTCGCCATCTCGGC
>JAISDQ010000196.1 GCA_031264605.1 Synergistaceae bacterium
CACCTGCTCTACAAGTTCCGCATGGAGAGACGCGGCGTCCCCGGCATATCCGACGTCCTCGCCGAACTGACCAAGCCGGGTATACCGTGGAGGAAAGCGGTCGAATCCTGGCAGGAGTATCCGCACCTCGGTTATAAGGAGGCGGCGAGAGCGAAGGGCGGCACGGCGGTCGAACCCATCACTCACCCCGTCGTCGCGCAGGAGGCGCAGTCGATACTGAACAAGCCTGACGAGGAGGCGGGCAGCGTTTTGTCCACCGTCATCTCGAATCTGGGGCTTTTCCGCGATCCCGTCGTGGCCAAAAACACCTCCAAGAGCAGCTTCAAAATACGGGATTTGATGAATAACGACGATCCCGTGTCCTGCTATCTGGTGATAAACCCCAACGACCAGCTCAGGCTGATGCCCCTGACCCGGCTCGTCCTGACGCAGATAATTTTCACGCTGGCCGCGAGGATGGATTTCGCGGAAGGGCGCAGCGCGGAGACGTACAAACACCGCCTTCTGCTTTTGCTCGACGAGTTTCCGTCTCTCGGCAAGCTCGATCTGTTCGAGAAAGCGCTGGGGTTCATAGGCGGTTACGGGCTGAAATCTTATATCATCGCGCAGGGGCTCCCGCAGTTATTTAAAAGTTACGGGAAGGATGAATCAATCCGGGTTGGCTGTCACATTCAGGTCGCTTTCGCCCCGAATGACATGGAAACCTGCGAGTATTTAAGCAAATCGACGGGTCAAATGACCATTTTGAAGGAGAACGTGTCCGAATCCTTTCAGGAGGGAAAACTGTTCGGGGGCAAATCTCATCAGACGTCGCTCCAGGAAGTTCAGCGGCCTCTCATGACGCCGGACGAGTGCCGGAGGCTTCCGGGCTTGAAGAAAAACTCCAGCGGCGACGTCGTGGACGCTGGGAACATGCTCGTCTTCCCGGCAGGGTTTTCGGCCATCTACGGCGTTCAAACGCTGTACTTCCTCGATCCGGAGATGGACAGAAGATCGAAAATACCGCCGCCGGAGAGAAGCGACAATTTGACGGAGATTGTTTTCTGACGATTCAGGAACATGAAAAACAGGCGTGAACATCGCCGTGCGCGGCATTCACGCCTGCCTATACAAGGCTCAGTACGCGCTGTTTTAAGGCGGGCTCAGTCGTATTCGGATTTCCAGCGTATAATTTCTCCAGTTTCAGCGTCGATCTCGTATTCATATTCCGTCCTGGCATGATCAAACTCAATCTCGTACACGGCGCGCCCTCGGTGACGGTCAAGCTCGGCTTCGTACTTGCGGATTTCGCTTTCGGAAACGTTCGCGTGAGCAAGGGCAATGGATTCCGCCTTTTCGAAACCGATGTAATCCTGACTGCCATCATTGAGTCCCTGTACCGTCTTGCCCGCGTTCCTGCGCTCATATTTCACTATCTCGCCGGATGTCGCGTCAATCCCATAGCTATAATTGACGCCGCCGCACGAAAACACAATATCGTACAACCTCGTCCCATGTTTTTCATATTGTTTTACCGATACGGAGGATGTTTCTTCCTCCGACAGTCCGGCATGTTGAAACGCGATGGACTTGGCCTCGGTTTCGCCGATATACGCGGCTGCTACGGCCTGCGCGGAGAAAGCGAGGAAAATCAATGCGGTGAGCATATAATTCTTGACCTGACTCATTTTACATTCACCTCCGTCGTTATTTTAAGTATATCAAATACTCCGATTAGAACAAACTTCGATGTTATCAGAATCCCGGCTTGAGAAACGGGCCAATCAAATCCAGCAGCGTCGGCTCATGCGCTCCTGTCGCGCCTTCGTTTTCAGGCATCGGTGATATTTTTGCCTCATTTTGACCGACAAGGCTGCCGACATATTCATTTTCAGGCCCGCCGTGCAAATCGGCGCTTGAGGCACAGTCTATTATTTCACCGGTAGAGACATTTTCAGACGCCAGACCGCCTATCAAATATCTGCCGATCACTCTGCCTGATGTGACGCAATTTGATACGGTTCCCCTGTTGGAGCCTATCAGCCCTCCGATGCCGTGATCTCCGCTCGTTATACAATCCGCGCGGCAGTCGCGCACAACTCCGTAGATGTTGGAACCTATCAGGCCCCCGGCATGGCTGCCCCCGATTTCTACATATCCGTCCGCGGCGCAGTTCTCTATCGTGCCGCTGCTCTCGCCGGCGAGCGTTCCAGCCATCCTGCCGCCAAGGCTGTCATTCACATGGGCATTGCGCAGAACGACATTCCTCACTTGCCCACCACGGTCGATGGCGCCGAACAGCCCGAGGTGGGTATTATCCTCGCCCCTGACCGTGAGGCCGGATATTGAGTGCCCGCCTCCGTCAAAAGAGCCGTTGAATCTCAAAGACGCCATTTCCGATATCGGGTAGTTGTAAATATGCGCTATGGGCGTCCATTCCCTGCCGGACAAGTCGATGTCCGAAACGAGAACGTAATTCCCGCTCGCGAAACGGGCGTGGTCTTCATTTACAAGATACGACATCAACGCGAGCTGGCTCGCGTCCGATATGAGATACGGGCTGTCCGCGCTGCCGTCTCCGCCGGAAAAACCATCCGCCCGCGAATCTATCCACTTCTCCGCGCCGCGGGCATCACTATAAAAGAATATCAAGGACAAAATTATCAACTGACATACAACAAACTTTTTCAACCGTCTCAACCGCCCCATCAATCCATACATACCTTGATAATGCCAGTATATCAAAAAGCGAACCGAAACATAGCATTTGTGGATGGTTTGCTCAACACGCCAGATTTCGCTTGCCCTCAAACCACAGGTTGACTAGCTAAAATTCCTGTGGATGTTGTTTATTTCTAAATCCACGAGGTTCGGTCTTTTCACCCACTGGGTGAAAGTTCGATTTTGCTTGAGTCGATACTACCACCAGACTCAGCAACATTGTCAAGTACCCCAACCTGCGGTTTGAGGCTTGCCGCAACGATTTGACAAAATCCGATGTATCCTTGTAGAACATGGCTATAGCGCAAATTCTGATTTTTGAATAACCGGATTTTAGCGGTAAAATGAGTCATAAAAACCGGCGAGGGGGAATTTTCGATGAACGTAACAGAGGCGATCAAAGGGCGGCATTCAATCCGGGCGTTTTTATCCAAGCCTGTCGAAAAGGAGAAACT
>JAISDQ010000205.1 GCA_031264605.1 Synergistaceae bacterium
CGAAGACCTATTCAGCACCACGATATTCGCCATCGAGGGATATCATCTGATGCTCGAAGGAAGCCCGTGCGGCGCTGTCAACCTCGAATGGTTCACCGAGAACCTGCTTGCCGCCGAAAAAGCCAGTCTGGTGGTAGGGGGAAAAAGCGTGTACGACGTCTGCAACGCGGCGGTAGCCGAGACGCGTCCAGACGAAAGCGATATCGTGTTTCTGCCGTTCCTTTACGGAAGCAACGCGGCGTCAGGCCTTAAAAGCGCTTTCTTCGGCGTGGAAGGCTGGCATACGAGGAAACACCTCATCCGCGCGGTGTACGAGGGAGTCTGTTTCTCGCACAGATGGCACATCGACAGGCTGACCGGATACGGCCCGCTTCCCGCCGCCGCAAGGATAGCGGGCGGCGCGGCGCGGACGGAAGTATGGCTTCAGATGTTCGCCGACGTCCTCAATATGCCGATAGAGACCACCATGTCGAGCGAGCTGGGAACCCTCGGGGCCGCGATGTGCGCGAGCGTGTGCGCCGGAGCGTACGGCAGCCTTCCCGACGCGGTGCGCGGCATGGTGCGCGTTAAAGACAGGATCGAGCCCAATCCGCCGGACGCGGCGATATACGATAAGAAATACGCGAACTACCTCCGCGCCATAGAGGCGGCGCGGCTGTATCACGGAGCGTAAGTGGCCGGAGACACGCTCGGCGCGGCGGGAGAGCGGGGGCCGAGAATACGGCGCTTCGCGGTCTCCTGCGCCTTCGCCGCCATACTTGCGGCGGCGGCTCTTTTTGCGTACGCCGTAGGAGGATGCGTCGACCTTGAAGACGATTCGTGGCCAATCGAAATGGCGGTACGCGACGTAGCGCTTTACGGCATGGAGTTTCCGCTCAACGCGGCGTTTTCGTACGGCGATGACGGGTGTCGTCTCAGGGTGACCTACGTCACGCGCGAAGAACTCTCCGACATAAAGGCCCATTACATGAAGGCGCTCGATTCCCCCAGAGAATCGGGGCTCAACAACGCCGCCAGTTTTTCCGTCGAAGGCTCGCTCAAAGGCAGGAGCGTCTCGGTGCGGAATTATTTCTCCGAACTGGCGTATATAGTGATGGTCGAAATAGAACAGACCGGGCGCGAGGCGGAGACCATAAAAAAACGCATAGTTTCCGCTTTTCCCGAACGCGAACTCGCGGAGAACCGCCGCCTTTCACCGTTCGCCCCGTCTGAGGCTGTCGACGGTTACGTGCTTTACAACTATGACACGTTCGCGACCGACAAATACACTGGAACCCCAATTTACTCGCGGAGATACGGATACGGCGGCACATCGGCCGACCTGGCCTCGGCGATAGATTCGCTGGGCAAATTTTACGCCGACGCGTCGCGGGCGGTCATCGAGAACGGAAGCGCGCTCATAAAGGATAACGGCTACCTATACACGATAATGCCGTTCGAGCGCGACGGACAAGTCTACTCGGTAATCACCATGCAGAGGATACCGGAGAAAAAATAAAATTCGTCAATTTACCTTGTCAGGCCGTTCATCGACAGACGCCGCAAACTCTCGCCCGCTGAAGTACAAGCCGCCGTTAACGGCCTCACACGCTCAGAACGGATACAAAAACTCAAGTTTCCTTCCCTCTACCGTATCGGAGGGCTGAACGTGGCGAGTATTACCAGAAGTTCGCTCCCGGCGTTTTTAATGCCGTGGGTCATGCCTTGCGGAGCCTTGAAGGCGTCGCCCTTTTTAATCGGCTTCCATTCGGACGAGTCGAGAAATTCTCCCATGCCGCTCACTACGTAGAAAAATTCCGTGCTATCCTCGTGAATGTGAGGCGCTATCTGGAATCCCGGCATGATACAAACTTCGCTGTTGTTTATCCGGTCGTTGTCCTCCCTGGAAAAGAAATTCCGCATGAATACCCCTTCGTGCGCGGTGTTTTTGACGTACTTCACGTCCTGTATGAGATTTTCCAATTTTATCTTCTCCCCGTTTTGTGTCATTTTTTTCAGCTATTTTTTTCGTTCGGTCAGAGACGCCGGGGCATGGCCAACGCGATTTGCGACAGCAGCTTTAACGCCGCCACGGTCGGGTTGCCTCCTTCCGTCAGCACGAGTTTGCCGTTGGCGTGTCCCGAGGGTTTCACGTTTCCGCAGAACAGCTGGAATGAATTGCGGAACGCGGTGAGCCCGTTTCTCGCGTCTTTATAGGCGTCGCCGCTTTTCGCGTACCCGGCGTAATAGTTGTCCATGAGCCCTAGCAGGAGATCGCAAAATTTCGGCGACACTATGACGTTCGCGACGTTTTCGGGCGAAACGTAATCTTTGTATTCGTTTTTGATGGGGACTTTTTTCGAAAAGTTAGCCGCTTCTCCCATTCCGATCAGCAATGCTCCGCGTTTATGGGCCAAAACGATATTGGCGCCCGATCCGCCATAAAAAGGAATATACGCGGATATCGCCGAGTTCCAGCCGTCGAGCTTCAATGGCTCGCCGCCGAGCATCGCCGTGAACGGAGAGTACATCCGCCATAACTTGTCCAAAGTTTCATCGGCGTCCGTTTCCAGAAGCAGATATGCCGTTTGCGCGCGCCCCGCCTTCTCCGTACACGCCGCAGACAGCCTGGCGTTTTTGAGGATGGTTTTGAGCCCGCCCTCGGCAGCGGCAAGCGCGATCTGTTTTTCCCCGAAAATCCCGAGCGCTTCCCCGACCGGGTTTGGGGAATCGGGGAAGGCGCATTTCATCAAAAATCCGGCGTCGAAGGCGACGAAACAAGTCAGTTCCCCGTCGCCGAAGAATTTCGTATCCTGCGTGATTTTGGGCATATTGGCGGCCAGTTCGGGATTTTTCGTCATGAAATCGCTGTACGTCTCATGTTCCAGGACATTGCCCTCTTTGGTCCATGATATCTCGCCCGTCGTCCAGAGGACATTACCGGCCCGCTCCGTTTGAGCCTCCGGCGTCCTCCCAAGCGGCGCCAAGGCCCTTTTGGCCGCTCCGGACGTGAAGCCGCCGGGGAATTTTATCTGAAGAAAGTCTTTGCCGGACGTGGCGCGCTCCGTGACGAAACGGCGGTCTGGGTCGCGGGATGTGGACAGCATCTCTCCCACGCCTTCCTCGGTGCTCGCGGCATAGACTATATTCCTTTTCCCGTAGGGGCGTTTGAGGACGTATAAAACCGGATTTTCAAGGAGCGGCAGCGAGATTTTCCATCCGGTCATTTTGCCGCCGGGGTTCGAGTCCCACGCGCTGACAGTGAAAGGAGTCCCGAGGCGCGACATGAAGATATCGAGCGCGCCGTCCTGTTCGACGAACGACGCGTATACCGCCGGATCGTCCGACGGGACGACGAGAAGCGATATCTCGTCCATCGCTTCGAAAAGTTCCTTGAGGCTCCCCATGGACGGCCTCACGGACGACAGGATATTTTCGCCCGCCGGGCTTTCACTCACGTTTCCGGGGATCAGCGAGGGCACGGCCGGTTCGAGGCCGAAGGCCAAGGAACGGAGGGTTCCCATGTCCGAGACTTTGAGGACTACCGCGCCGTCTCCCGCGAAGGGACGAGCTTGCGCGGTCACGGGAACGGATTTTTTAGAATACGGGTTGACGTAGAATACGTATCCTGACGCCGTGATTCCCAGCAACAGGCCGAAGGCGAAAAGCACGAGAAAAACCGCGAGCACGCGCGGCATTTTTTTCGGGGGCCTGTCGTTTATTTTCTGTCCGTCTTCTGGCGGAGAGGAGCGCTCCGGCGCGGCGGAAGACGTATTTTCCGGCAGAACGACGGGAGCTTCCGGAGCCGTCGCCTGGTCGACGGGCGGCAGCGAGGGAGGGGTGAGTTCGCTCGAAAAAAATTCCGTGAGGTTGGTCTCGTAGGCGTAAACCCACCCGCGCCCGGCTCTGCCCGTTTCCTCGCTCCAGACAAGCGTGACGAACGTAACCT
>JAISDQ010000216.1 GCA_031264605.1 Synergistaceae bacterium
TTTTCGCCGTACACGGCCGCCTTGATATTGGTTGAGCCGAGGTCGAGACCAAGCAGAGTTTTCATTTGCGTTTCCTCCTCACGCGAGCGGGTCAATCAGTTCCCATACCGGATCGAGCGCGTCAATCAGCGTCTTGTAAACTTTGTACTTTTCGGCGTAATATTCGTGTTTCGCAGGGTCGGGCTCGTAGCGGGCCTTATCTTGGTGCAGATTCTGATCGCGTCCTCAACGCTCTCGAAAGCGCCGACGCCCACCCCCGCGAGCATCGCGACTCCCATCGCGCCCAATTCCTCGGCCTCGGGCACCTCGACGCGCGCGCCCAACGCGTCCGCGAAAATCTGCATCCACGTCCCGGAACGCGTCGCGCCGCCCGCCATTCTGAACACGCCGGGCATCGGCGTAAATTTGAGCAGGCGTTCGATATGATACATATGGCAGAACACCACGCCCTCGTAGATAGCCCTGAGCATGTGGGGCAATCCGTGGTTGCCCTTGAGCCCGATAAACGCGGCCTTCGCGTCGATGTTGACGTTGGTTCCGTAGAGGAAGGGCAGGAAGATCACTGTGTCGCGAAAGGGCGCCGACTCCACGAGCGCGTCGCATTTTTTGTAGATGTGCGGCTCCGACGCGCGGTTCATGTAGTTCTCTATCATCCATTCCAGATTAGTGGTGGAAGTGGGACTGCCCTCCATTATCTCGTAGGTGTCTGGGATGCAGTAGCGGTACACCATGAAGATATCCTTCGAGACAAGAGGCTCTTTCGCGACGTACGCGTTGATTCCCCACGAGCCGACTATTATCCCCATCTTGTCCTCGTCCGTGATGCCGACCGAGTACGTCGAAGCGCCGGTGTCAATCTGCCCGCCGACCACCGGCGTGCCGGCGGCGAGCCCGGTGAGAGCCGCGGCGCGGTCGGTGACGCGACCCGTTATCTCAGTACAGTCCGCCACTCTGACGGGAAAGCGGTCCATGTATTCCTCGATGCCGTAGGCCTTGAAAATTTCCTCCGTGAACGTCTCGGTGGTCTGGTCCATGCTCGCTATGCCGGTCGCCTCGGTTATTTCGAGACAGAACTCGCCGATGAGGAGATAACGGACGAAATCTTTCGCGGTGACTATCGTCTTGGCGCGCGCCAGCGTATCGGGATCGTTGTCCTTGAACCACGCTATGAGCGCGGGCACGTTGCCGGGCCATATGGACTGGCGTATTTTCGGGAGCACTTTGTCGTGCGTCCCGTCCGCGTACCATTTTTTGACGTAGCCCTTCGCGCGCGCGTCGCCGCTCATCACCGCGTCGTGAACGGGCTTGCCGTCCGCGTCGAACATATAGGCCCCGTTCGCCTGTCCCGTGACGCCGATTCCGAGTATTTCGTCCGCGGCTATTTTCGCGTCGGCGATGACTGTGCGGATGACCTCGTACGTCATTTTCTCGGCTTCCTCGACGCTGCGTTCGTTCATGTCCTTCCCTGGGTACAAGATGGTAAGTTTTCTGCCAACCGTGGCAATTTCCCTGCCCGTCAGGTCGAACAGCGCGGCCTTGACCATCGTGCCGCCAATGTCAATCCCCATCAAACATTTCATCTTATCCCACCTCCGTGAACTGGTGTGCGCCAGGCCGGCGCGTCATGAGCCCTGCGCATAAGACGCCAGTTTTTCTCGCAGGAATTTGCCGGCGGCGGGGAGATACGAGTGAAACGACGCGTCGTCGTAGCTCCACATTTCCGCGACGAGGATTCCAGCGTACCGCGCGCGTGACAGCGCCTCGCCGACGCGGACGAAATCCACGTCGCCCTCGCCGAAGGGCACGTCGCGCGCAATGCCCGCGCGCGCGTCCTTCAGGTGTATTCCGACGATGTGTTTGGATATTTTAAGAATTTCCGACGGGGCGTCTATTCCGTTGGCCGTCAGGTTTCCTACGTCGGCGTAACACTGAAGAAACGGCGACGAAAAAGCGCGAACCACCGACGCGACCGCCTCGCCGCCCGCCATGAAACCCGTGTCCATCGTTTCGAGCGCCAGAATGACCCCGTACCGCGACGCGTAAGAGACGCAGCGTTCCACCGAGCGGAAGAAATTCCTCTCCGTAGCGGCGCAGCATTTTTCGCCGTGGTCGTCGTAGGCCGCGAGGTGAATCAGCCGAATGCCCGCCGCGAGCGCGTAGTCAACCGCGCGCGTAACGATCTCGACCGCGCGCTCGCGGACGGAAACGTCCTCGGAGCCGAGAGGATAAGCTCTGTTGGCCGTGAGCGCCATCGTGAGGACCGAAAACCCGCACTCCTCGGAAGCCCGCGTTACGTAACGCGCGGATTTTCCCTCGTCGTACAGACGGCACAGTCTGTCGTCGCTGCCGTCGATGTTCATCTCGACGAAATCGAACCCTGATTTGCGCGCTATGTCGAACTTCTCCTCCCAGGAAATTTTGTTCGAGAGCGCTTTTTCGTAGAGCCCTATGCGGAGCGGCACGGAAGAAATCATTTTGACGTTTGCCCGTAGTCCTTGAAAAGTTCGACGGCGGCGTCCGCTTCCTCGTCGGTCAGCAGGTCGACTTTACCGTTTTGGGCGGCCGCCTTTGCAACGAGGTACGTCTTCGCGGAGTCCTCCAGATAGATTGCCGAAAACAGCGCTTCGGATAGATTCGCGCCGACGGCTATGACGCCGTGATGTTTCAGGATGACCGCCTTGCGGCCCTTAAGGTTTTCGACGGATTTCACTCCCATGTCGAGGCTTGCCGCGCTGGAGTAGGGCGCGACGAATACCGCGCCGCCGCACGCGTTGCAGAGCGTAGTCGTGCAGGCGGGCAGCTCGTCGGTTATCAGGCCGACGGCTGTGGCGTATGCCTGATGGGTATGTATTATCGCGTTCACCTCGGGAATGTTTTTGTAGATGTGAAGAAGCGCGACCGTGTCGACGGAAGCCCTGCATTCGCCCTCTATCTTATTGCCGTCCGCGTCCACGACAATCAGTTCGTCGGGGACCATCGTCTCGTAAGGCATTCCCGACGGCGTCACTATCACATGGCCGTTTGGCACGCGCACGCTGACGTTGCCTCCCGTCATGTGAATGAGCCCGACGGATTTTATTTCGAGCGCCGCGTCGATGATCGCCTGTTTTTCCTTTTCATACATTACAATGATTCCTCCCTCGTATTATATGGAACTCTTTTGAAATTTATAAATCGCGCATATATATTCGCGCGTTCCGAAAAACGCGGCGAGCCTGACGAATTTTATTGCCATAACCATGAATCGACTCAAGTTTAAAGCCAACGCGCCAGCCTTGTCAATGCGCGAACAGGGCCTTTGAACCGCGGCCAGTAAAAAAATAAATCCTCGCTGGTCTGTTGCGGAAACAGGTGTTAAGCTATGTTTGTTCCTACGAAAATAGATTTGTTTCTATATTTCATTGCTTGTTGTGATGGAAGGGTACGAATGTCGCCGTCTGGACAACGGGCAACGTGGTGTATTTCGGGCGTTATCAACAGACAAATAAAGGTACGGCTGTCCCTTGAGGGAGTGCCTGGAACCTAAAACGATTTTAGGGTATCGCGGCAAAAATTGAGACTGCGCATCGCGGTTCTGCCTGCGCCTCTGTTGAATTATGCGAGACAGTTCACAAAAAACCAAGCCGCTCCAACCGGTCGTCTCCGCTCCTAAAGACACCCTGCAGGAATTATATTCACGTCGCGGTTGAGGGGAAATATTTTGTCGTTCAGGCAGACGACAGCGCCTTTGCCGGGAGTTTTGCCAATTTCCCGCAGCACGGCGAAATTTCTTATGTCACGCGCCGACGGGTTGGCGCTTTTCTTGATCTCCACCGGATAGACGAGGCCGTTTTGCTCGAAAATCAGATCGATTTCCCGCTGGTTTCGGTCACGGTAAAAATACAAAAATGGGCTTTGGGCGTTGTGCCAATGACTTTTCAATATTTCCGACACCACATAAGTTTCCAGAAGCGCCCCGCCAATCGGGCTGTCGAATGCCGATTCGGCTGTTTTGATGCCGTTGAGATAACAACATAGTCCGGTGTCCATAAAATACAGCTTGGGGGTTTTTATGGCGCGGGACGTCAAATTGTTGAAATAAGGCCGGAGCAGATACACCAAGCCGGATGTTTCCAGCACGGACATCCAGGATTTAACGGTGTTGACGCTGACGTCCACATCGCCCGCAACTTCCGTGTAGTTCAGCAATTGCGCGGTTCTGGCCGACAGCACGCGCATGAACGTCAGAAAAGCGTGTTCGTCCGTTACTTTTACCAAGTCCCTGACGTCCCGTTCAATATATGTTCTGACATATGAGCTGTAAAACAGATCGGAGGCAATGGCTTCGTCGCCGTACAGGGCGGGAAACGAACCTCTGGCAAGCAGCTTGAACACGCCTTTCGCGTCAATGATAGGCGGAGCGAACTCGATGTCGGGGGAGAAAACCGGAGTTACGCGGCGCCGTAATTTTTCGGCTTGGGACAATCCTTGCAAGTCGAGTATGGCGACCCGTCCGGCCAGACTTTCCGATACGTTTCGCATCAAACGGAATTGCTGAGAACCCGTAAGCCAGAACAAACCCTTTCGGCGCGTTCTGTCGCACGTCATTTTAAGATAAGGAAAAATCTGCGGCGCGTATTGCACTTCGTCGATAAAAAGCGGAGGTTTGTGCATCTGCAAAAAGAGCGCGGGGTCATTTTGGGCCATATTGCGTTCCTGCAAATCGTCCAAAGAGACATATTCCCGATCCTCCGACCTGTATTTTTCAAACAGAGTCGTTTTTCCGACCTGTCTCGGGCCAGTAATCAAAATGATCGGAAACGAGGCGTTTATGGATTCGAGACGGCGGCCCAGCGTACGTTCAAAAAACATCGTCATTCTCCTTGTACAGCGGAGAATAACATATCGGAACCGGAATAACAAGGCAATTATGCAGCTATATTGCATAATTGCGAAATTGCGAAACGATGTACGAAACACTCGCGACGCGAGGCGCTCTTTTCTTGTGGCAATGGAGATTAGTGAAAGTTACGTCCTCGGCGCCATTTCTTGAAATAACAAAGTCCAAGTAAGTTTAGAAATCCCGTCTGTGACTGGGTTTTTCCTTTAACATTCACTTAAACTGTGTCAATGTGGCGCGTGAAGCGTTGTCGCGTTATAATCGTGATGAAAAAAGGGAAGCTCGCTGGACGTCGCTACAATCCTTAATCAAAAAATATGGCACATGATTTTGAAGGGAGTAAAGATGTCATACAAAGCGTTATTCATTGGCATTAATAAGCACATCGAGGAGAAAAATTAATGACCAACGAACAGTTAAAGGAATTGAAAAACAAGCTTTGGGAGGGCGCGGACCAGTTCCGCGCGAATTCGGGCCTCAAATCCGCCGAGTACGCGACGCCGATTTTGGGCCTCATCTTCCTTCGTTTTGCCGAGAGCAAATACGCCAGCTATGAAGCGGAGATAAACGCGGAGTACGAGAAAAACAAGGGAACCCGCGCCGAGCGGCCGATCAATGAAATCGCAGTCGAACGCTGCGGTTTTTATCTGCCGCCGGAGGCGAAATTTGATTATCTGCTGAATCTGCCGGAGTCAGAGGACTTGGCGAAGGCGACCAAAGAAGCGATGGAACTTATCGAGCGATATACATCCGAACTCGCCGGTACGCTGCCGAAAGACGTTTATTACAGCGTGAACAGCGAGGACGACCCGCTCGTTTTGGCGAAGCTGTTCAAAGTTTTCAAGGACATACCGACCAGCGTGAGCCTCGACATATTCGGTGAGATTTACGAATATTTTCTCGGCGCGTTCGCGCTATCAGAAGGTCAGGGCGGCGGCGAATTTTTTACGCCCTCGACGGTCGTCCGCTACATGGTGGAAGTCCTCGCCCCCACGGATGGAAAAATTCTCGACCCGGCCTGCGGAAGCGGCGGCATGTTCGTCCAGACGGCTCATTATATAGAACGTCACAGCAAAAAAGGGCGCGACATAAACCTTCGCGCTTACGGCGTCGAAAAAACCGGCGCGACTGTGAAGCTAGCCAAGATGAACCTCGCGCTGAACAACGTGCGGGGCAGCATTATCGAGGCGAATTCTTACTACCGGGATCCTTTCTACAGTTACGGCGCGTTCGATTACGTGATGGCGAATCCGCCCTTCAACGTGGACGAGGTGGAACTCGACCAAGTGATAAATCAGCCGCGTTTCAACAAATACGGCGTCCCCCGCAACAAGACGAAGAAATCCAAAAAGGACGCTAAGGAGACTGTGCCGAACGCGAACTATCTCTGGATAAACCTTTTTGCCTCATCGCTCTCCGAACGCGGGCGCGCGGCGCTCGTCATGGCGAACTCCGCGTCCGACGCGGGGCACAGTGAGAAGGATATTCGCGTCAAACTGATCGAAAGCGGCGTCATCAGCCAGATGGTGACGCTCCCGACAAATATGTTCACCAGCGTCACGCTCCCCGCTACGCTGTGGTTTTTCGACAACGCCCGCGAACGCAAGGACGAAATCCTGTTTATCGACGCGAGGGATATTTTTACACAGATCGACCGCGCCCATAGAAAATTTTCCGATGAGCAGATAAAAAATCTTGCCGTGATCACTAGGCTTTACAAAGGGAAGACCAAGGAATTCCACGCGCTCGTCGAAGAATATGAACGCGAAAAATCCCGCTCCGACAATCCCGGTTACTGGCAGGAAAATATCGACTGGCTTGTTTCGCG
>JAISDQ010000224.1 GCA_031264605.1 Synergistaceae bacterium
GTCGATTTCGAAACGGGGCGAGTGATGCGGTTCGTTCGCGCCTTTCGCGGGATTGCCGGCCCCTACGAAGAAAAACGTTCCCGGGACGCGCTCCTGATACATGCTGAAATCTTCCGATATCATCAATCGCGGGGATTCCTCGGTATTTTCCGCTCCGACGGCCGCCGCGGCAGCGTGTCTCAATATTTCCGTCATCCCGGCGTGATTCACCACGCCCGGCAACATGTGCGTCACAGACGTCTCGGCCTCGCAGCGGTACGCGGCCGCGATGCCGTCTGCCAAACGGCGCAGGCGTTCTTCCATGGAACCGCGAACCTCCGGATCGAAAGAGCGGAGCGTGCCGGACATATTCACCCTGTCCGGTATGATGTTGAATGCGTCTCCCGCCTCGATTTTGCCGAGGCTCACGACCGCCGGTTCCAACGGGTCGATTTCGCGGCTCGTGATGGTCTGTACCGCGCCCAGGAACGCGGCGGCGGCGACCGTGGGGTCTATCGCGGTGTGCGGCGCCGCGCCGTGGCCTCCCCTGCCCTTGAAAGCGACGTTCCATCGATCCGACGACGCCATCACCGGGCCGTCTCTCCACTGTACTTTACCCGACGCCGCGAAAGACCAGAGGTGAAGGCCGCCTATGGCGTCCACGCCGTCGAGCGCGCCTTCGCTTATCATCACGGCCGCGCCGGAGGGATCGCCGATCTCCTCGGCGGGCTGGAAGATGAGGCGTATGCCGCCAGGCATGTCCTCCCTCATCAGGGACAATATTTCCGCGGCGGCGAGCAGGATCGATATGTGTCCGTCGTGCCCGCAGGCGTGCATGACGCCGTCAGCCGAGGAACGGTACGGCGCGCCGTTCTCCTCCCTTATGGGCAGAGCGTCGAGATCGGCCCGCAGCGCGGCGCGAGGACCGCCGCGCGGAGACAGGTCGGCGGTCACGCCGGACGCCGTGCCTCCGAAACCGCGCTTTATATTTTCGTACCCGAGTTCCCGGAGCCTCCGTTCGACGTACAGGCTCGTTTCCGTTTCCTTCCACGACAGCTCGGGGCGTTCGTGCAGATACCTTCGCGTCTCGACGGTTTTTTCCTTCATATCGGCCGCGAGGCGTTTTATTCTTTCGATATTCATCGCGGGATATCTCCCTTGCCCGTCATCGGCGGCGATCGGGCGAATTTTTGCCGCCCGGCCGCCGCGCGGCTTTACTGCGGCTCGAAGACCGTTTTTTCGCGGCGTCGGGACGAACCTTGACGCCTCTGGGAACAAGCGCCGTTAAATCGGTTTTGGCCGTCAATATTCGTTCTTTTCGCATCTTATCGAAGAGCTTTTCAATGACGCCGTTCTTCGCCCAGCGATCGAGGCGCCTGTAAACCGTATTCCATTTCCCGAAACGCTCCGGCAGCGCCCTCCATTTGCAGCCGTTTTCCGCGATATACAACAGCGCGTTGAGAAATGTAATATTATCGATTTCCACATTGCCCCGCTGTGCCGGAAGAACATCTTTGATCTTATCGTATTGTTCCGCTGTGATTTCCATGCCGCCAGTATATATCATCCTCACGGGTAGCGTCAACACAATTTGGCGTTTTACATCACCGTCCGCTCTTTCATAGTTTGTTATGTGTGGTATGATAGACTGGGAATTATAACCGCAAAGGAGATATTTATCGGGATGTACTCGCCGCAAAACAAATTCGCCAACGATTTTATGGGTTCCGAACGTATTCCGCGCCTCATTGCCCGGTTCGCCGCGCCGGCGCTGGTCGGCATGTTCGCCAACGCGCTTTACAATATAGTTGACCGCATATTTGTGGGGCAGATAGTCGGCGCGCAGGGAATAGCCGCTATCGCGCTCTCCTTTCCGCCGATGCTGTTATTCTCCTGTATCGCCACGCTGATAGGAATCGGAGCGGCTTCGCGAGTGGCTATACTGATGGGCGAACACAAAACCGCGGACGCCGAACGGACGCTTGGCGTCTCTTTCACCGTCGCCATCGTGTCGGGCTTAGTTCTCACGATAGCGGCAGGGGCCTTCATCCGCGACATACTTCTCATGGCGGGGGCCAGCGAGACGCTATACCCGCTGGCGCACGAATATATGTCGAACATAGTGTACGGCATCGCCTTCGGGATAGTCAGCTTTTCCCTTTCGTACCAGATACGCGCCTCCGGCAGTCCCGCTTACGCCATGGGAACGCAGGTGCTGGGCGCGCTTTCCAACGTCGTGCTCGACGCTCTGTTTGTGATGAAGTTCGGCATGGGCGTCAGAGGGGCGGCCATCGCCACCGCGATCAGCCAGGGGATATCGCTCTGCTGGGCGATGCTGTATTTCTGGCTTCCGGGCGCCGCCCTGCGCATTCGCCTGCGTCATATGATGAAGCTCGACATCGCCGTAATACGGAAGATTTTTGAGGTCGGCGCGCCGGCGTCGCTGGTTCAGTTGAATTTCGTCTTTGTGCACGGCCTCATAACGAACGCGTCCAACACGTACGGCGGCGACATCGCCGTGAGCGCAACCGGGATTCTCATGGGGCTCGACTCGCTGCTGTTTATGCCGGCCGTGGCCATGGGCGAAGCGTGCGCGCCCATAATAGGCTACAATTACGGCGACGGAAAGATCGACAGGGTGATATCGGCGGTCAAGAACGGCATTGCCGTTACCACCGTGTTCTATCTTCTGAGTTTCTTCGCCATAATGTTTTTCGCGGAACAGATGGTGATGATGTTCAACTCCAAGAACAGGGAACTCATAAGCCTCACCGCCAGATCCATAAGATATGCCAACGCCGCGATACCGGTCATGTCGATATCCATAATCTGCACCTCGCTCCTCCAGGGGCTTGGGCGCGGACGCGAGGGGATGATGCTGGCGGCCGTTCGGTTTGGGCTGTTTTTATGGACGCCGATACTG